>NZ_JBEOYB010000006.1:0-158084 GCF_040296845.1 Streptomyces sp. NPDC001985 | reverse complement strand
TGGCTGTGTCCGGTCGATCGACCGGACACAGCCCGCCCTTTGCGCTGACGAGGTACCCGCCCCCGGAGCAGATCGATACGATCGTTGTGGTGTGCGCGCTCATCACCGTGAGCAGAGCGCGTCGGCGTGACGTGTACGCGGCCCGGGAAGGAAGCGAGGAACACCCTTCATGGGGCGTCGGCTTGTACCCCTGACACGGGACAACCTCTCCGATCTGCCCAGGCGCTGCCGCTCGTGTGTTTTCTGGGAGCTGGACCAGGTCAGCGGAGAGGCGGCGGTCAAGGCGGGACGGCAGGCACGGGAGAAGGAAGCGTGGATCTCCGCCGTGCTGCTGGAGTGGGGGTCCTGCGGCCGGGTGGTCCGGATCGACGATGTGCCGGTCGGGTTCGTTCTCTATGCTCCACCCGCCTATGTGCCACGGTCCCTGGCCTTTCCGACCAGTCCCGTATCGGTGGACGCCGTGCAGTTGATGACCGCCTGGATCAATCCGGCCCACCAGGGGCAGGGGCTCGGCCGGGTCCTGGTGCAGGCCGTGGCGAAGGATCTGCTGCGGAGAGGCTTCCGTGCGATCGAGGCGTTCGGCGACGCCCGGTGGAAGGAGCCCGCCTGTGTGCTGCCGGCCGATCATCTGCTCGCGGTGGGCTTCAGGACCGTACGGCCCCACCCCGCCTTTCCCCGGCTGAGGCTGGAGCTGCGGACCGCGCTCTCCTGGAAGGAAGATGTGGAGCAGGCCCTGGACCGGCTGCTCGGAGCGGTCCAGAAGGAGCCGGCGCTCCGACCGCTCTGAGGACGCCATGCACAAGGGCCCATCCCCCGGGAGGGATGGGCCCTTCATGTTTCACGTGAAACATGCCGCGTGAAACAGCGGCGCTCTGACTACTTGCCGACCGTGTCGCCGATGAAGGGCTCAAGGTCACGGACGATCGCGGCCTTGGGCTTGGCGCCGACGATGGTCTTGGCGACCTCACCGTTCTGGTAGACGTTCAGCGTCGGGATCGACATGACGCCGTACTTGGCAGCGGTGGCCGGGTTCTGGTCGATGTTGAGCTTGACGATCTCGATCTTGTCGCCGTGCTCGGCCGCGATGGCCTCAAGGGACGGCGCGATCTGACGGCACGGGCCGCACCACTCGGCCCAGAAGTCCACCAGGACGGGCTTGTCGCTCTTGAGGACATCCTCTTCAAAGCTGCTGTCGGTAACGGTCTTCAGCGCGCCCATGGCGGGCCTCCTTGCTTCGGGGGGTGAGAGGGGGGAAGTGAGGTCAGACCGCGGGGGTCTTCTCCGGCTCGGCGACCTGCTCGCTGTCGGCGAGCGCGGCGAGGAAGCGCTCGGCGTCGAGAGCGGCGGAGCAGCCGGTGCCGGCCGCCGTGATCGCCTGGCGGTAGGTGTGGTCGACCACATCGCCCGCGGCGAAGACACCCGTGAGGTTGGTGCGCGTCGAGGGCGCGGCCACCTGGAGATAGCCCTCGTCGTCCAGGTCCAGCTGCCCCTTGAACAGCTCGGTCCGGGGGTCATGGCCGACAGCGATGAACAGACCGGTGACCGCCAGCTCGGAGGTCTCGCCGGACTTGGTGTTCCGCAGGGTCAGGCCGCTGAGCTTCTGATCGCCATGGATCTCGGCGACCTCGCTGTCCCAGGCGAAGGAGATCTTCGGGTCGGCGAAGGCGCGGTCCTGCATCGCCTTCGAGGCACGGAGCGTGTCCCGGCGGTGGACGATGGTCACCGACTTGGCGAAACGGGAGAGGAAGGTCGCCTCCTCCATCGCCGTGTCACCGCCGCCGATCACGGCGATGTCCTGGTCCTTGAAGAAGAAGCCATCGCAGGTGGCGCACCAGGAGACACCCCGGCCGGAGAGCGCGTCCTCATTGGGCAGCCCGAGCTTGCGGTGCTGCGATCCGGTCGTGACGATGACGGCCTTGGCGCGGTGAACCGTGCCCGCCGTGTCGGTGACGGTCTTGATCTCGCCGGTGAGGTCGACGGAGACAACATCGTCCGGGATCAGCTCGGCACCGAAGCGCTCGGCCTGGGCCCGCATGTTGTCCATGAGGTCCGGACCCATGATGCCGTCGCGGAACCCGGGGAAGTTCTCCACATCGGTGGTGTTCATCAGCGCGCCACCGGCGGTGACGGCTCCCTCGAACACCAGCGGCTGCAGCGAGGCGCGCGCGGTGTAGAGCGCCGCCGTGTAGCCGGCCGGCCCGGAGCCGATGATGATCACGTTACGGACGTCGCTCACGGGTTGATTCCTCGTCTCTGAAGACTGCGCTGCTGTCTACTGGGCCGGGTCAATGACTCTCACCCCACCCAACGGATACTAAGGGGCGTGCATTCCCGTTATGGCCGCACAGCGCGCTGTAGCGCGTCAGGAGCGCGCGTAGGAGTCCTTCAGCAGGAGTTTTCCGGGGGATGTGGTCGCGGATTCCACACAGGTCGCGTCGATGACATAGGCCAGTACCCGCTGACGGTCCGCGGGGTCGGCGAAGACCACGAGATAGGCGCTCTCGCCCCGGTACTGCCCTTGCTCGACCTCGATGGGCGTGTCCGATTGGCCCGTGCCCCGCTGAATGCAGGGCGGTGCGGTCCGCGCGCTCTTGAGCCGGGGGGCGGGGCCGCTCTCCCTGGTCCCGAAGGTCTTGTCGCTCTCCGTCGCCCCGTGCTGCTGCTCGCTGGTGTCGCCGGAGAGGAGCGCTCGCACATGCTCGTCCAGCCCCGGCGAGGAGAAGTCGCCGCTGTAGGCGCCCGCCTCCGCGTGGGCGCTCCCATCACGTGCGGTGTTCTGCTGATCCCCGCCGGTCAGGTCCAGCGTCTGGAAGAGCAGCACTCCGAGAGCGGCCAGGGCGGCCATTCCTCCCACGATGCTCAGCCGGCGCCGGCCTCGGCCGCTGCGACCGGGGCCTGTCGTCCCCCGGGCATGTCCGGCGGGCCGGGAAGCCGGCTTCGGCTCCTGGCGCGGCACGACAGGCGCTGTTTCACGTGAAACATCCGCACGGTCATCGGGCGCGGTGGAGTCCAGCAGCGCCTCGGCGGCCAGGGCGGCGTCGATGCGTTCCGCGATGTCCACCGGCATCCGGGTACTCCCGGGCAGGGTGCCGAGCAGCCCGCGGATCTCCTCCAGGGAGGCCAGCACATCGGCGCAGAGGGCGCACCCGTCCAGATGCCGGCGGAGATCCGCACTGCGGGAGGGGGAGAGCAGTCCCTCGGTGAGATCGGAGATCTCCGAGACATCCGGGTGCTGAGTCATATCGGCCGTGGATGTCATGTGCGCCCACCTCCGCCCTTCACCGCGGTGGGACCGTTCGGCCCCGTGTCCCTGTGTCCCGGTGGGACGGAATCCCCCGGCGTCCGGTTCCTTCCCCCGGAGGGTTCGCCGCTACCCCCGGCGTCACCGCGCAGATGGGTGAGCATGGGCAACAGCCGTGCCCGCCCCCGGGCGCACCGGCTCTTGATGGTTCCGGTCGGCACATCGAGCACCCGGGCCGCCTCCGCCACCGGGTAGCCCTGCATGTCCACGAGGACCAGTGCGGCCCGTTGATCGGGTGGGAGGGTGGCCAGTGCCGCCAGCAGTTCACGGTGCAGATCCCGGCGCTCGGCCGGGGCCTCGGCCGACTCGTGCGGTTCGAGGAGCTGCTCCATGCGTTCGGTGTCGTCGACCGGGGAGGTCTTCCGGGTGGCGGCCTTGCGGGCCCGGTCCAGGCAGGCGTTCACCGTGATGCGGTGCAGCCAGGTGGTGACGGCGGACTGTCCGCGGAAGGTGTGAGCGGCCCGGAAGGCGGAGACCAGGGCGTCCTGGACCGCGTCGGCGGCCTCCTCCCGGTCTCCCAGGGTACGCAGCGCGACCGCCCAGAGCCGGTCCCGGTGCCGGCGCACCAGCTCGCCGAAGGCGTGGGGGTCCCCCGAGACATGGCGCCCCAGCAGATCCTGATCGCTGGTGTCGCTGAGCGTCGCGTCGTCCAATGGTCGCCCCCCTCCCCGGCCGCCGTCAGCTGGTGATCTTGATCTCCGCGACCTTGCCTTCGAACCGCCCCGGGGTGGACGGCGGAAGATCGGTCAGCCAGACCAGAACGTACCGCGACTGAAGAGGTTTGCCGGGCTTGAGGGCGACATTCGTTCCGGAAGCCTCGGCGACCTTGGTGAAGCCCTCATAGGACATCGGCGCCACGGCGGCATCCTTGGGTGCCGCCCGCAACTCCACCGCGGTGCTGCCGAGGAACGACACCTCGACGGTGCCGACCTGCTGCACCTTGCCGAGATCCAGGATGACGCCGAGACCCGGCTTGAGCCGGCCGAAGTCCGAGCTGCGGTACCAGTTGGTGGCCCAGAAGGTGCCGGGGTCGCCGTCGTGGGTGTTCCCTATCGCGGCGGGCTTCTCGGACGGGTCCTCGCCCAGTGGGTCGAAATCACGGGCGGAGAGGATGGGCACCGGCTTCCCGGAAGCGGCGGCGGGGTCCTTGGCCTCGTTCTTCTTGTCGTCCACCTGGGAGACGCCGGGGTCGTTCACCCCGTCGTTCTCCTTGCCGATCAGCTCGTCGGCGACCTGCCAGCTCCCCAGACCGAGGGCCGCGATCAGCAGGGCCGCCACCCCCCACTTCAGGACCCTGCCGGTCCGGCTCTGGAGCGGCGCCGGAGGGATGGGGACCGGCTGGGTGGCCGGAGGGCCCGGCCGGCCGGGCGTCCGGCCGTAGGTGCCCTGCTGGTAGGTGGTCCGCTGGTAGTCGGGCGGCGGAGTGAACGCGGGCTCCGGAGGCCGGATGCGCGGCATGGCCGCGATGGCCTTCGCCAGCTCGTCCGGGGTGGTGCAGGGCGGCTCCTGCCGGGAGGCGGTGGCGCCGTCGTTGACCAGGGCGCGCATGGCCAGCTCCGAGAGCCCTCGGTGGACCCCCGCCCTGACCTGGTCCGGAGGGAGGAGACCGATGCTCTTGGGGAGCCCGGAGAGGCCGTGCGCGGCGTTCTCGTACGGCCAGCGCTGGGTCAGGGCGGCATACAGCAGCGCGCCGATCGCCTCGGTGTCACTGCGCTGGGGGCGCTCGGCGGTGATTCCGCGCAGGGCCGCGCTCACCGCGAGCCCGCGGATTCGGTACTGGCCGGTGGAGGTCCGCAGCACGGCGCCGGGGGTGAGCCGGAGGTGGGCCAGCCCTTCGCGGTGCGCCGCGGCCATGGCCTGGGAGAGCTGGTCGACGAGCTGATAGGCGGCGTGCGGCTCCATCGGGCCCATGGCGAGCAGCGTGGTCAGCTCGGTGGCGTCCGGCAGCCACTCATGGACGACATAGACGAGATCGTTCTCCTCGACGGCGTCCAGCACCTGCACGAAGCGGGGGTCGCCGAGGAGAGCGGCGGAGCGTGCCGCCGCCAGTACGGAGCGCGCCCGCGGATGGTCGGCGGGGAGGAGATGGACGCCCACGGCGCGGCGCAGCTTCTCGTCCACGGCACGCCAGCTGCTGAAACCGTCCAGACGGGTGATGCACTCCTCAAGGCGGTAGCGCCTGGCAAGCTTGTGCCCGCTGTGCAGCTCGGGCGTGGCGATGGAGGGCTCGGCGCTCTTGCGCTCGCTGCCCTTGTCCGGCGAGGTCTTCTCCGCCGCGTCCTCAGATTGAGCCGCCCCGTCGGTCGTGGCCTTGCCCGCCTGCGCGGTCAGCGGTTCGTCTCCGCTGTTGTCGGCCACGTCGACGGCAGCCGTGCTACGTTCCGCCACCGTCGTTCCTGCCTCCCCATCCGTTGCGCATAACCAACAGCCAAGCCAATTGTGCCCACAGTCCACTGCTATGCACGACACACGGCGGGGGACGATGGTTGTGCGGAGGGTCGCGCCTAACGGCCGAGGCGCCCCCGCACCATGCCGACGATGGAGTTCAGCTCCGCGATGCGCATCCGCTTCGCGGCGACGAAGAAGACGCCCAGCAGGACGATCCCGCCACCGATGAGCGCGGCCAGCGAGCCGAGCGCGCCGCTGCCGAGGGCCTGCATGATGGCGTAGGCGGCGCCGCCGCCGAGCGCCGCGGCGGGGAGCGAGGCGATACAGAGCCTGGCGTAGGTGCGCATGATGTGGGCGCCGTCCAGGTCACCGTCCAGCCGGCCCTTCAGCCTGCGCCAGGCGACTCCCACGCCGACCATGTAGGCGAGGCCGTATCCGGCGGCCATGCCGACGACGGCCCAGCGGGCCGGGAGCACCATGAAGCTGACGACGGAGGCCACCGCGTTGACCACGGCGACGATGACGGTGTTGTAGAACGGGGTCCGGGTGTCCTCGTAGGCGTAGAAGCCCCGGAGCACGACGTACTGCACCGAGTACGGGATCAGTCCCAGGCCGAAGGCCATCAGAGTGAATCCGATGCCCCGCGCGCCGTCTCCGGAGCTGGCGTAGAGCAGGGTCGCCATGGGCAGACCGAGCGCGAGGAAGGCGAAGGCGCAGGGCACGATCGCCACGGCCGAGGTGCGGAGCCCGTACGAGATGTCGTCGCGGACCGCGGCGGGGTCCCCGTCATGGGCGGCGCGGGAGATCCGCGGCAGCACGGCGGTCATCACCGAGACCGTGATGATGGCCTGGGGCATCTGCCAGAGGAGCAGCGCGTAGTTGTACGCGGTGATACCGGCGCCCTCGATGCCGTCCTTGGCGGCCTCGGAACCGGCCCAGGTGGCGAACTGGGTGACGACGATCATGCCGAGCTGGTTGGCGAGCACGAAGAAGAAGGTCCACTTCGCGAGCCCCAGGGCCTTGCCGAGGCCCTGGCCCTTCCAGTCGAACCGCAGCCGCATCGTGAAGCCCGCGTCCCGCAGATACGGGATCATGGCCAGCGCCTGGACCACCAGACCGAGCAGGGTGCCGATGGCGAGCAGCCGGACACCCTCCGGCGTGATCGTGGACTCCGACACCCCGGACTCGGTGAAGCCGCCGAAGGCCCAGATGAAGGCGCCGAAGGTCGCGATGGTCACGACGTTGTTGAGGACCGGGGTCCACATCATCGCGCCGAACCGGCCGCGGGCGTTGAGGATCTGCCCGAGCACCACATGGACACCCATGAAGAACAGCGTCGGGATGCAGTAGCGGGCGAAGGTGACGGCCACCTCCATCCGCTGCGGGTCGGAGGCGATCGGGTCCGACAGCATCCGGATGAGCAGCGGGGCCGCCAGTACACAGAGGGTGGTGACGCCGCCGAGCACCACGATCACGAGCGTCAGCAGACGGTTGGCATACCCCTCGCCGCCGTCCTCGTCGTTCTTCATGGCCCGGACGAGCTGGGGGATGAAGACCGCGTTCAGGGCGCCGCCGCCGGCCAGCACATAGATCATCGTGGGCAGGACATTGGCGACCTGGTAGGAGTCGTTCAGGGTGCCGACGCCGATGGCCGCGGCCATCACCAGCGTCCGCAGGAAGCCCGTGATCCGCGAGACCATCGTGCCCGCCGCCATCAGGGCGCTGGACTTCAGCACGCTGGACGCCTTGCCGCCGCCCGTGCTCTTCGGCGGGGGAGGCGGCGGAACGGGTTCCGTGGCGGGGGCGGGAACGGTCTGGGTGACGCTCTGCTGCTGGTCCCGGAAGAGATGGGCGAAGGCGTCCGGCTCCTGCTCCGGCTCCCCGGCCCGGCTCACCAGTTCGTCGACGCCCGTGTACTGGGTGGTCCTGGCGTCGTCGCCGTACGGCAGATGGCGCGAGGGCCCGGCCGGCTCGGGCGGCGGGGTCTGCGCCCAGACCCGGGGGTCCGGGGCGTACTGCGACGCCGGTGGCTGCTGGTACAGCGGCGGTGGCTGCTGATAGGTCCCCGGGGGCGGCGGCGGATGAGCGGCACGGTCGTAGAGCGCCTCGGCCACCGGGTCCTGGGCGGAGAGGTCCTGCGCCCGGTACGGGTCCTGGGCGTAGGCGTCCTGGAGGTACGGGTCCTGGGGGTACTGCTCCTGGCCCCCGGGGAGCTGCCCGTGCGGGTCCTGGGCCGGCTGCCGGCCCTGGTGCTGCTGGGCCTGCGGGTCCTGGACGTAGAGATTCTGGGTGTGCGAATCCTGCGCGTACGGGTCCTGCGGGTAGGCGGCGTCCTGCGGATACGGGTCCTGCACCCGCTGGTCCTGGGTGTAGGGGTCCTGGGCGTACGGATGATCCTGTGCGGCGGGATCGGGGGCGGGCTGGGGCGGAACCTGGTCTGCCGGGTCCGTGCCCGCGCCCTGACCGCGGTCACCGTCGTACGGCGCGTTCATTGCTACCCCACCTCATCGTCCCCGGCCGGCCGGCCACGACATCGCTCAACGGTCCACTTTCTCACTCGGGCCCGACGGGTTGCCGCTTTCCGGTCCGGTGTCCGGTGTCGGGTCACTCGCCTGCCCGCGATCCGGGCTCTCGGTGTCCCCATCGGAGCCCTGTGTGACCTGCTCCGGTCCGTCCGCCCGCTCCGCCGCGCCGGCCCGCTTGCGCTGGGTGTACATCCGCACACCGGCCAGGACGAGCAGCAGGACACCGCCCGCGATGACGAGCATCACGGTCGGGGTGATCTCGGAGACCTTCACCGTGAACTGCATCTTCTCGCCGTACGGCTCGCCGTCCACGGTGTAGAGCTGGGCCGTCATCCGCACCTGGCCGTTGACATGCGCCAGCGCGTCGAACTTCACGGACTGGCTGTGGCCGCCCTTGACCTCGATGGGCTGCTCGGCGACGGCGTTGCCGTCCTCCAGGCTGAGGCGGGCCCCGTTGTCCGATCGCAGCTTCAGGACCAGATGGTCGACTTCCTGCATCAGCCGGTTCTGGACGGTGACCGGAATGGTGGCACTCCGGCCCGACAGGGTGATCTGCGACTTCTGGATCAGCTGGACTTCTTGGGTGAGGACCTGGAGGTTCTCCCGCACTCCCGTGCGGTACTGCTGGGCCTCGGCGGCCCTCCCCCGCCAGGACGTGGACATCTCCCGGTCGATGGCCCGGCCGAAGGGTGTCTCCACCCGGTCCATCTGGGTCAGGATGACCGTGAACCGGTCCAGGGCGTTCTGGGTCGTGCGGATGTCCTGGAACGCCCGGACCGGCAGCTCCTGCTTGCGCAGCTGAGTCGGATAGCGCGAGGCCGGCGGCACCTTGGTGGTCGCGCCCGCGTCGGGCTTGAACGCCGAGGCCGCGATGAGATCCATCGACTGGGTCCAGCGCTCCGGCTTCAGGGCCTCCAGGGCTCGGGCCATCGACTGGGCCTGGGAGACCGTCGGGGTCCGCTGGGGGGCGACGACCAGGCTCCGCTGCTCATCGGTGTCCTGGAGCGTCACCGCCAGGGTCTGCGCGAGGAACTTCTGCACCGCGAGCGTCGAGCTGCCGGTGCTCAGCATGTCGCCCTGGAACGCGGTGGAGAGCCGGGCGTCGGAGACCACGGCCGTGGTTCCGCCGCCGATCGGGCGGGCGGCGCTGGCCGTGTAGTTCAGATCATCCCGCAGGCTGTCGCTCCGGGCGATCACCTTGTCGGCGCCGGCCGAGGTGGCGACATCCACGATCGAGGAGTCGATCGCACCCTCCACCGGCCAGGCGAAGTCGGTGGACGGCTTCTCGTGGATGATCGTTTCCACGGTCGACTCGGCGACCTCGGTCGCCTGCTGAAGATGGCTGAGCGATCCGGAGACGTTCTTCCCCCGGTGGGCCAGCGACGCCAGATCGGGGTCGGCGAACGGCAGCGCCACCACCTTGCGGCCCTTGACCGCCGACTGGAGGTTGTTCAGCCACGCCTTGGCGACGTCCTGGTTCTTCCCCTTGACGGTGTCCTCGCCCTGCCGGACCTCGTAGTCCACGGTCATGGCCTCGACCGTGGAGAGCAGATCGGGGTCGATCACCCAGGTGACGGGCAGATCGCGGCCGAGGGAGACCAGCTGCCCGAGCCGGCCCTCCGGCGCCAGCTCCTTGGCCAGGGACTCGTCCTCGAACACCGGGGTCTGCTGCTCGTCGGACCTGGTCTCCGAGCTGAGATGGGTCGACGAGATCAACGGCCAGAGATAGGTCAGCCGGGTCCGCTTCTCCAGGGCCTCCGGCTGCCAGGGCAGGAAGGTCCGCTCGAAGCCCAGGACGTGCTCGTACCGCTCGCTCGGCGTCTGGCCCGACAGGGCCACACCGAGCTGATAGACACCGTCCTCGCCGAGCTCCAGCTCGGAGACCGGAACCGTGAGCGAGAAGTCCTGGCTTATGCCGGAGGCGAGCTTCGGCAGTTTCACGGTGAACTTGTCATCGATGGGCGAGCCGTCGGGCCCGGGGCTGTAGCCGGTCCGCTGAGCGGCCCGGTCGATCCCCGTCCTGCCGATCAGCCGCTCGCCCACCCGCAGACCGATCTCGGCGCCGCTGACGGTCTGCCTGCCCTCATTGACCACCGTGCCGGTGATCGTGAGCGAGTCGCCCTTGACCGGCGCGGCCGGCGCGACGGTGTTGAGCGACACATCCACCGTGCGCGACCCCGAGGCCGCCTGGGGAGCCGTCTGCGGGGCTGCCTGTGCCGCCGGCGCGGCCGGGCCGCCCAGCAGCCCCGCCACGAGCGGCGCGCCGACGATCACGGAGGCTGTGCGGCGCAGCCACCGGCGGGCAGGAGAGGTGGGTGTCTCCTGGAAAACTGCCGCCTCGGCCACGCGCACGTCCGTCCCTCGTCGTCTGATGCCGTTGGTCGCTGTCGCTTATTGCGTCCACGCATGGTAACGAGGTGCGGCGGGCCGAAGTGCCGCGGACCGCCCCGCAAGATCGCCAGGGCCCTCCGGCCTCCTCGTGATCCGGCCGGTTGCACCCGTCCGGAGAGCGCCCGGAGCGGCTGGTAAAGGGGAACGCCGGTGGCCGCGGGCCACGTACCCTCTTCTGTTGTGCCGAACGCCAACGAAGACAGCCCCACCGCACTGAGCCAGGTGCAACGCCGTGCGGTTGCGGAACTACTCCGAGTAGCGCCCGTAGCCGATGATCTCGCACGCCGCTTCCAGCAGGCCGGGTTCAGCCTCGCCCTGGTCGGCGGCTCGGTCCGCGATGCCCTGCTCGGCCGGCTCGGCAACGATCTGGACTTCACGACGGATGCCCGCCCCGAGGATGTTTTGAAGATCATCCGCCCGTGGGCGGACTCGGTGTGGGATGTGGGCATCGCCTTCGGCACGGTCGGAGCGCAGAAGAGCGGCTATCAGATCGAGGTCACCACCTACCGCTCCGAGGCGTACGACAGAACCTCGCGCAAGCCCGAGGTGTCCTACGGCGATTCCATCGAGCAGGACCTCGTCCGCCGCGACTTCACGGTGAACGCGATGGCTGTCGCGCTGCCGGAGAAGGAGTTCATCGACCCGCACCAGGGTCTGGAGGACCTCGCCGCCCGGGTGCTGCGGACACCCGGCACCCCCGAGGAGTCCTTCTCCGACGATCCCCTGCGCATGATGCGGGCCGCCCGTTTCGCTGCCCAGCTCGATTTCGAAGTGGCCCCCGAGGTGGTCGCTGCCATGAAGGACATGGCGGAGCGCATCGAGATCGTCTCCGCCGAGCGGGTGCGCGAGGAGCTGAACAAGCTGATCCTCTCCTCCCACCCCCGCAAGGGGCTCGCCCTGCTGGTCGACTCCGGCCTCGCCGCTCATGTGCTGCCGGAGCTGCCGGAGCTGCGCCTGGAGAGCGATGAACACCACCGGCACAAGGATGTGTACGACCACTCCCTGATCGTCCTGGAGCAGGCCATCGATCTGGAGGAGGACGGTCCCGACCTGGTGCTGCGGCTCGCCGCGCTCCTCCATGACATCGGCAAGCCGAGGACGCGCCGGTTCGAGAAGGACGGCCGGGTCTCCTTCCACCACCACGAGGTGGTGGGGGCGAAGATGACCAAGAAGCGGATGACCGCCCTCAAGTACTCCAATGAGATCGTCAGGGATGTGTCCCGGCTGGTGGAGCTGCATCTGCGGTTCCACGGCTACGGGACCGGGGAGTGGACCGACTCGGCGGTGCGGCGCTATGTCCGCGACGCGGGCCCGCTGCTGAGCAGGCTCCACAAGCTGACCCGCTCGGACTGCACCACCCGCAACAAGCGCAAGGCGACCGCGCTGTCCCGTGCCTATGACGGGCTGGAGGAGCGGATCGAGCAGTTGAAGAGCCAGGAGGAGCTGGACGCCATCCGTCCCGATCTCAATGGCAACCAGATCCAGGAGATTCTGGAGGTGGGGCCCGGCCCGGTGATCGGCAGGGCCTATGCCTTCCTGCTGGAGCTGCGTCTGGAGAACGGCCCCATGGAGCGGGAGGCCGCTGTCGTGGCCCTCAAGGAGTGGTGGGCGGCGCAGAACGCCGAGTGAGCCCCCGGTGTGCGGCTCCGCCATGTTTCACGTGAAACATGGAGCGGTGCCGATGCCCGTGAGGGTGAGGCCTGGAAGAGTGATGGGCGATGTTTCACGTGAAACATCGCCCTTCACTCTTCACCGCGTCACGCTGGTCCGTCGCCACTGCGCCATGGTGACGGCGATCCCCGCGTAGATCAGCGCCACCAGAACGACCAGTGAGGCCGACCGCCCGTCGGTGGGCAGGATCAGTGCCGCCACCCCCGCCGCACCCACGAACGCCACATTGAAGAGGACGTCGTAGAGGGAGAAGATCCGTCCCCGGTAGGCGTCGTCCACCGAGGTCTGGACAACGGTATCGGTGGTGATCTTGGACCCCTGGGTGATGAACCCCAGGATGAAGGCGGCCGCCAGCATCGGTCCGGGAGCGAACAGCAGTCCCAGGGCCGGCTCCAGAACGGCTGCCGCCGCCGCGCAGATCACCAGCCAGCCGTACCGGCCGAACCTTCCGATGGCCCAGGGAGTCGCCACGGCCGCCGCGAAGAACCCGGCTCCCGAGACGCCCAGGGCCAGCCCGAGCATGGCCAGCCCGTCCTGCTCGTTCTCGTACCAGGCGTAGCGGCAGAGCATCAGGACCATCACCGTCAGCGCCCCGTAGTTGAACCGCATCAGCGTCATCGCGACCAGCACCCGGGCGGCGGCCGGCCGCTCGGCGAGATGGCGCAGTCCGCTCACCATGCCGCGCGCGGTGGAGGCGATGGCGGCGGTGATCCGGGGCTGGGCGGGGGCGCTGTCGGGTCCGAGGAGATGGCGTCCCATGCGCAGGGAGGCCAGTGCCGAGCAGAGATAGAGCGAGGCGCCGAGCAGTACGACCGCCGCGTCGGAGTTCTCCGACACCAGCCGGACCACGAAGGCGAGTCCGCCGCCGGCGGTGGCGGCCAGGGTGCCCGCCGTCGGGGAGAGCGAGTTGGCCATCACCAGCCGCTCCTGGTCGACCACCCTCGGCAGCGCGGCCGAGAGTCCCGCCAGCACAAAGCGGTTGACCGCCGTCACACAGAGGGCCGAGGCGTAGAAGAGCCAGTCGGGCACGGAGGCGATGATCAGCAGGGCGGTGCCGCACGCGAGAAGGGCCCGCAGCAGATTCCCGTACAGAAAGACCTGCCGCCGCTGCCACCGGTCCAGCAGTACGCCGGCGAACGGTCCGACCAGGGAGTAGGGCAGCAGCAGCACGGCCATGGCCGAGGCGATGGCGGCGGGCGAGGTCTGTTTCTCCGGGGAGAACACCACATAGGTGGCGAGCGCGACCTGATAGACGCCATCGGCCGACTGGGAGAGCAGCCGGACCGTCAGCAGTCGGCGGAAGTCGGTCAGGCGCAGGAGTATGCGCAGATCACCTACGACGGGCATGTGATCAAGCGTCACACACGAGGAGGGTCCCCGGGCGCGCGACCCGGGGACCCTCAGCGCTGTACGGCCGTACAGAGGGTGAGCGCTTAGCGCTCGACCTCACCCGCGATGAACTTCTCGACCTGGTTGCGCGCCTCGTCGTCGAAGTACTGCACCGGCGGGGACTTCATGAAGTACGAGGACGCGGAGAGGATCGGGCCACCGATACCGCGGTCCTTGGCGATCTTCGCGGCGCGGACCGCGTCGATGATGACACCGGCGGAGTTCGGGGAGTCCCAGACCTCCAGCTTGTACTCCAGGTTCAGCGGGACATCACCGAAGGCGCGGCCCTCAAGGCGGACGTACGCCCACTTGCGGTCGTCCAGCCACGCCACATAGTCGGACGGGCCGATGTGGACGTTCTTCTCGCCCAGCTCGCGGTCGGGGATCTGCGAGGTGACGGCCTGCGTCTTGGAGATCTTCTTCGACTCCAGGCGCTCCCGCTCCAGCATGTTCTTGAAGTCCATGTTGCCGCCGACGTTCAGCTGCATCGTGCGGTCCAGGATGACGCCCCGGTCCTCGAAGAGCTTCGCCATCACACGGTGCGTGATCGTCGCGCCGACCTGCGACTTGATGTCGTCACCGACGATCGGGACGCCCGCCTCGGTGAACTTGTCCGCCCACTCCTTGGTGCCGGCGATGAAGACCGGGAGAGCGTTGACGAACGCGACCTTGGCGTCGATGGCGCACTGCGCGTAGAACTTCGCGGCGGCCTCGGAGCCGACCGGCAGGTAGCAGACCAGAACGTCGACCTGCTGGTCCTTGAGGACCTGGACGATGTCCACCGGGGCCTCGGGGGACTCCTCGATGGTCTCGCGGTAGTACTTGCCGAGACCGTCGAGCGTGTGACCGCGCTGCACGGTGACACCGCTGTTCGGCACATCGCAGATCTTGATGGTGTTGTTCTCGCTGGCGCCGATGGCGTCCGCCAGGTCGAGGCCGACCTTCTTGGCGTCGACGTCGAAGGCCGCCACGAACTCGACGTCCCGGACGTGGTACTCGCCGAACTGGACGTGCATGAGACCCGGCACCTTGCCGTCCGGGTCGGCGTCCTTGTAGTACTCGACGCCCTGCACCAGTGAGGCGGCGCAGTTGCCCACGCCGACGATGGCTACGCGAACCGAACCCATTCGGTTGCTCCCTGTGTGATCTTGGATGAAACCCTGCGGACCGCGGGGATTCAGTTGGCGGTGTCGTCGGACGAATCCGGCGGGGCGGCGCCCCGCGGGGTGTTACCCCCGGCGGAACCGTCACCACTGTGCCGGGGCAGGCCGCCCGACGACCCAGATGTGTTGTCCTGCTGAGCCGAGCCTCCGGTGGCGGGGTTTCGCTGGTCCCGCCCGGCTCGCTCGCTCTCGATGAGCTCGTTCAGCCAGCGCACTTCGCGCTCCACGGACTCCATGCCGTGCCGCTGAAGCTCAAGGGTGTAGTCGTCGAGGCGCTCCCGGGTGCGGGCCAGGGAGGCGCGCATCTTCTCCAGACGCTCCTCCAGCCGGCTGCGCCGGCCTTCCAGCACCCGCATCCTCACCTCGCGCTCCGTCTGTCCGAAGAAGGCGAAGCGAGCCGCGAAGTGCTCGTCCTCCCAACTGTCCGGACCGGTGTGCGAGAGCAGCTCCTCGAAGTGCTCTTTCCCTTCCGCCGTCAACCGGTAGACGATCTTGGCGCGCCGTCCCGCGAGCGAGGCGGCGAGGGCATCTTCGGGAGCGCTTCCCGGCTCCTCGATCAACCGGCCGTTGGCGACCAGCGTCTTGAGGCAGGGGTAGAGAGTCCCGTAGCTGAAGGCCCGGAAGATCCCCAGCGAGGTATTGAGCCGTTTCCGCAGCTCATAGCCGTGCATCGGGGCCTCACGGAGCAGGCCGAGCACAGCGAACTCAAGGATGCCGGAGCGTCTGCTCACCATCGCCCTCCTTCGCCGTCCCAGCCGTCTATGCCGTGCTGATGTATCGACTCGATACATCAGCACGATAGGCCCGTGTTCCTGCTGCGACAAGGGGGGCCATCGTGAACGGCGTCACATCATCAAATCGTTGAGCGCAACTTGCCTGATTTGGGGTGAACTTCGGTCCTAGGGGAGTTTTGACCGTGCGTAGTCTGTGCGGATGCAGTCCGCCGGGAACCATGTGACGTCTGAAGACGTCATCGTCGTGGATGCACAGCGGGCAAGCCTTTCGCCGGGCCGGCCCGAATCCATTTCGGGGGGACCGGAACTCACCTGCCGCTTCCAGGCGTCTCGCCTGCCCGAGGAGTAGTCGTTCGATGAGCGAGCACCGTCGCAAACCGCCACAGCCGCAAGGCGGCGGGCGTGCGGCTGCCAGACGCACCGCCCAGCAGTCTTCCCCCGGCCGGCGCGCCGCACAGCCCAGAGAGACCACGGGTTCCGCCTCCGTGTCGCACAGTGAGGAGCGGCCCTACGGCGGGCGGGCCGAGGCGCGCCGTGCCGCGCAGCGCGGTGGCCGACGGCGCACCGAAGGAGGCGCGGGCGCCGGCCGCGGCGGCCGGGGCGGTGGCCGCCGGGGCGGTGGCGGCGGTGGGCACCACGAGGGCCGGGGGGGACGCCCCGGCAAGAAGCGGCTGATCGACTACCCCCGCCACGACAAGTACGGATGGCGCCGCTGGATGCCGTCGTGGAAGCTGGTGACCGGGCTCTGCCTGGCCTTCCTCGGCAGCCTGATGACCGCCGCGACCATCGCCTACGCCATGGTCGGGGTGCCCGACCCGGCCAAGATCGCCGAGGCGGAGAACAACGTCTACTACTGGGACGACGGCACCCAGATGGCCGCCACCGGTGGTGAGATCAACCGGCAGAACATCGGGCTCGACCAGATCCCGAAGGACATGCAGAACGCCGTGATCTCGGCGGAGAACAAGACCTTCTGGGACGACGAGGGCATCGACCCGATGGGCATCAGCCGTGCCCTGGTGAACATGGCCAAGGGCCAGGACACCCAGGGCGGCTCCACCATCACCCAGCAGTATGTGAAGAACGCGCGCCTCGACGACCAGTCGCAGACCTTGAGCCGCAAGTTCAAGGAGCTGTTCATCTCCATCAAGATCGACAGCAATGTCACCAAGCGCGAGATCATGGCGGGCTACCTGAACACCTCGTACTACGGCCGGGGCGCGTACGGCATACAGGCCGCGTCCCGTACGTACTACGGGAAGGACGCCCAGAAGCTGAACGCCAGCGAGTGCGCCGTCCTCGCCTCGCTGCTGAAGGGCGCGACCTGGTACGACCCTGCGGGAGCGACCGACCTCAACCCCGCCGCGACCAAGGAGAAGAACAGCGCCCGCGCGAAGGACCGCTGGCAGTGGATTCTCCACGAGATGGTCAAGGACAAGCACCTGGACGCCGCCGAACGCGACAAGTTCCTCCAGGACGGCTTCCCGATGCCGGACCCGGTGCGCAAGGGCGCGAAGCTCGGCGGGCAGATCGGCTATCTGGTCGACCTCGCCAAGGCGAACTTCCTCTCCAACAACGAGAGGGGCATAGAGGCCCGCGACCTGGCACAGGGCGGCTACGAGATTCACACGACCTTCAACAAGGAGAAGGTCATGAAGCTCGAAGCGGCGGTCAACAAGGTCCGCAAGGAGAACATCGACCCCAAGAAGCGCCCGAAGAAGGACACCCATGTCCAGTTCGGTGGCGCCTCGGTCGAGCCGGAGACCGGGAAGATCGTCGCGATCTACGGCGGTGAGGACGCCACCAAGCACTTCACCAACAACGCCGACACCACGGGTGCCCAGGTCGGATCGACCTTCAAGCCGTATGTGCTCGCCGCCGCGATGCGCGACGGTGTGCGCGATCCCCGGCTCGGGCCGGAGCAGTCGCTGGAGCAGCGCACGCTGATCAACCCCGACAAGACGATCTACAACGGCAAGAACAAGCTCAGGATCAAGAAGTACAACGGCGAGGTCTGGCGGAACGAGAAGGGCGAGGAGCTCTTCCAGGTCAATGACGGCGATGAGGACTACATCGACATCAACCTGCGGGAAGCCATGATCGTCTCCGCCAACTCGCCCTTCGTGCAGCTGGGCATGGACATCGGCATCCCGCAGGTGCGGCAGGCCGCCGAGGACGCGGGGCTGCTCCCGGAGTCGCTCGACAAGGCCAACGTCCCCTCGTTCTCGATCGGCATCTCCAGCCCGAGCGCCATCCGGATGGCCAGCTCGTACGGCACCTTCGCCGCCGACGGCGAGCGGCGGGACCCGTACAGCGTCGACCACGTCAAGAAGCGCGGCGCGACCATCTACCAGCACGAGGACGAGCCCGTCGGGGCCTTCACCGAGAACATCGCCCGCAATGTGACCGATGTCCTCAGGGATGTCGTCGAGGACGAGGACGGCACCGGCAACAACGCCCGTCTCCCGGGCCGCCAGGTCGCCGGCAAGACCGGTACGACCGATGGCAACAAGTCCGCCTGGTTCGTCGGCTACACCCCGCAGCTGTCGACCGCGATCGACATGTACCGCCTCGACGACAACGAGAAGAACGCCAACCGCGGCTTCCTGGAGATGTTCGGCACGGGCGGCAGGGACAAGATCCACGGTTCGTCGTTCCCGTCGGAGATCTGGCAGCGGTACATGTCGGACGCGCTCAAGGGCGAGCCCGTGAAGAAGTTCCCGAAGCCGCAGCCGATCGGTGAGGGCTTCTGGGGCGGCGGCGCCACCAGCCCGTCCCCGACCCCGTCGCAGACGCCGTCCCAGACCCCGTCGCAGACGCCGTCCCAGACCCCGTCGCAGACCCCCTCCCAGACCCCGTCCAAGACGCCGTCGCAGACCCCGTCCGAGTCGTGCAACCCGTGGGAGGACTGGGCCTGCGGTGATCCGGGCGGTGCCAATGGCGGCCAGCCGGGAGGCTCGGGCAACGGAGGCAACGACAACAGCGGAACGTCCGGGGAGCCCGGGGAACCCGGCAATCCGGGCGAGCCGGGAGAGCCGGGCGACCCCGGGGGGAACGGCGAGCCGGGAGAGCCGGGCGACCCCGGAGGGAACGGGGAGCCCGGGGAACCCGGCAATCCGGGCGAGCCGGGAGAGTCGGGAGACAACATCTTCGGAGGCCCCTGGGGGTAGGACCCCCGAGCCGCTCACCCCACCCGGTTTCCGCCGGTGACGAGGGCCGCCGCACCCGACGCCCACCGACCGTGCCCCGTGCACGGCCCGTGGACCCGGGGCGGCGGCCCTCGCCGCACCCCCGGCCCCGTACGGCAGGATGAGCACCATGCCCAGCGCAGAAGAGACGAGCGTGTACCAGGACCGGCCGGACGTACGGCCCACGCGGCGGGACTCCGTCGCCGCCTCCGGCAGCGAGCTGATCGGCGGCCCGGCCGGCCGCTACGCCCTGCGCTCCCCGGCCGGCTACCTCAACCCCGTTCGGGTCGTGGCCCTGGTGGCCATCGGCATGTACGCGCTGGGCATGGTGCAGAAGATGCCCTGCTACAACTGGGCCTGGTTCCGCGGGGTGAACTCGCAGTACACGCACGCCTGCTACTCCGACATCCCGCACCTCTATGTGGGGCGCGGCTTCTCGGAGGGGCTGCTCCCGTACTTCGACCGGCTCCCCGGGGACATGGCGTACCTGGAGTACCCCGTGCTGACGGGGCTGTTCATGCAGGTCGCCTCCTGGCTCGATCTCGCCGGCGGCTCCGTGCAGAACCAGCAGCAGGTGTACTGGCTGATCAACGCGGCCATGCTGATGGTCTGCACCGCGGTCCTCGCCGTCTGTGTCGCCCGCACCCACCGCCGCCGCCCCTGGGACGCGCTCCTGGTGGCGCTGGCGCCCGCGCTCGCCCTCACCGCCACCATCAACTGGGACCTGCTGGCCGTGGCGCTCACCGCCGCCGCCATGCTGATGTGGTCCCGGGGCAGGGCCCTGGCCTTCGGTGTCCTCATCGGCCTGGCCACCGCCGCCAAGCTCTATCCGGCGCTCCTCCTCGCCCCGCTCTTCCTGCTGTGCTGGCGAGCCGGCCGGTGGCGCGAGTTCGCCACGGCCACCTTCGGCGCTGCGGGCGTCTGGCTGCTGGTGAATCTGCCGGTGATGCTGCTGGCCCCCGAGGGGTGGAAGAAGTTCTACACCTTCAGCCAGGAACGACAGGTCGACTTCGGCTCACTGTGGCTGATCATCAAGCAGCGCACGGACATGGTGATCGAGCCGGAGACGGCGAACAACTACGCGATGCTGCTGATGGTGCTGATCTTCGCGGGCATGGGCGTGCTCACCGTGTACGCCCCCCGCAGGCCGCGGTTCGCCCAGCTCGCCTTCCTGATCGTCGCCGCGTTCATCCTCACCAACAAGGTCTACTCGCCGCAGTACGTCCTGTGGCTGATCCCGCTCGCCGCGCTGGCCAGGCCACGCTGGCGGGACTTCCTGATCTGGCAGGTCTGCGAGGTCATGTACTTCCTGGGGATCTGGCTGTACCTCGCCTACACCACGGGCGAGAAGCACCAGGGGCTCCCCGCCGAGGGCTACCACGTGGCGGTCGCCCTGCATCTGCTGGGAACGCTGTATCTGTGCGCCGTGGTGGTCCGCGACATTCTCCTGCCGGAGCACGACGGCGTACGGCAGGACGGCTCGGACGACCCGTCGGGCGGGGTGCTCGACGGGGCCGAGGACGTCTTCGTACGAGGGCGGGCCGCCGCTCACCGGGAGCAGCCGCCCGAGGGCCCGAGGACCCAGTGGGGCACCGTGCCCCGGGAGACCGCCGGGGGCCCGCCGACGGGCCCCACCGAGCGGTAGGGCCCCGGGGCCGGCCGTCGTCCTAGCGGTCGACCAGCCGGTCGAACTGGGTCGTGGTGTGGCGCAGATGCGCCACCAGCTCGTCGCCGACCCTCGGCTCCTGGGCGTCCGAGGGGACGAAGAGGATCGACACCTGCATGTGCGGGGGCTCGGCGAACCAGCGCTGCTTGCCCGCCCACACGAACGGCGAGAGATTCCGGTTGACCGTCGCCAGACCGGCGCGGGCGACCCCCTTGGCCCGCGGCATCACCCCGTGCAGCGCCTTCGGCGCCTCCAGGCCCACCCCGTGCGAGGTGCCGCCGGCGACGACGACCAGCCAGCCGTCGGACGCGGCCTTCTGCTGGCGGTAGCCGAACCGGTCCCCCTTGGAGACCTGGGTGACATCGAGCACCGCGCCGCGGTACTCGGTCGAGTCGTGGTCGCCGAGCCACAGCCGGGTGCCGATACGGGCCCGGAAGCGGGTCTGCGGGAACTGCTGCTGGAGCCTCGCCTGCTCCTCGGCGCGCAGATGGCTGACGAACATGGTGTGGAGCGGCAGCCGGGCGTTCCGCAGCCGGTCCATCCAGCCGATGACCTCCTCGACCGCGTCGGACCCGTCCGTGCGGTCCAGCGGCAGATGGATGGCGAAGCCCTCCAGCCGCACATCGTCGATGGCGCCCGTCAGCTGGTGCAGATCCTGCTCTGAGACGCCGTGGCGCTTCATCGAGCTCATGCACTCGATGACAACCCGGGCGCCGACCAGGGCGTGCACCCCGTCGACCGAGGAGACCGAGCGCACCACGCGATCGGGCAGCGGAACCGGCTCCTCGCCCCGGCGGAACGGGGTGAGGACGAGCAGATCGCCGCTGAACCAGTCCTTGATCCGGGCCGCCTCGTAGGTGGTGCCCACGGCCAGCATGTCGGAGCCGAAGCGGGACGCCTCCTCGGAGAGCCGCTCGTGGCCGAAGCCGTAGCCGTTCCCCTTGCAGACCGGCACCAGGCCGGGGAACTGGTCGATCACGGATTTCTGGTGCGCCCGCCAGCGCGTGGTGTCGACGTACAGGGAGAGCGCCATGGGCCGGCCCGGAACCTTTCTGGTGGCTGCGGTGGTGTCGGAGGTGTACGGAATCTACGAGGTTACGGCGTGGGCGCGGGCGGCGTCAGCAGCGGAGCAGCCGCCCCGGCCCGTCGCGTCAGCGGCGCGACATATACATGTCGAGCGCCTTGTGCAGAAGCTTGTTGAGCGGGAAGTCCCACTCGCCGACGTACTCGACGGCCTCGCCGCCCGTTCCGACCTTGAACTGGATGAGACCGAAGAGGTGGTCCGTCTCGTCGAGGGAGTCGCTGATGCCGCGCAGGTCGTAGACGGTGGCGCCCATGGCGTACGCGTCCCGCAGCATCCGCCACTGCATCGCGTTCGACGGCCGGACCTCGCGCCCGATGTTGTCGGAGGCGCCGTACGAGTACCAGACGTGCCCTCCGACGACCAGCATCGTCGCGGCGGAGAGGTTCACCCCGTTGTGGCGCGCGAAGTACAGCCGCATCCGGTTGGGGTCCTCGGTGTTCAGGACCGACCACATCCGCTGGAAGTACGACAGCGGGCGCGGCCGGAAGCGGTCGCGCACCGCGGTGATCTCGTACAGCCGCTGCCACTCCTCCAGGTCGTGGTAGCCGCCCTGCACGACCTCGACACCGGCCTTCTCGGCCTTCTTGATGTTGCGCCGCCAGAGCTGGTTGAAGCCCTTGAGGACATCGTCGAGCGAGCGGTTGGCCAGTGGCACCTGGTAGACGTACCGGGGCTGCACGTCGCCGAAGCCGGCGCCGCCGTCCTCGGCCTGCTGCCAGCCCATCTTCCGGAGCCGGTCGGCCACTTCGAAGGCGCGGGGCTCGATGTGCGTCGCCTCGACGTCCTTCAGGCGCTTCACATCCGGGTCCTGGATGCCCGACTTGATCGCGGGGGCGTCCCAGCGCCGGATGACCACCGGCGGACCCATCTTCACGGAGAAGGCGCCCTGCTGCTTGAGATGGGCGAGCATCGGCTGGAGCCAGTCGTCCAGGTTGGGCGCGTACCAGTTGATGACCGGGCCCTCGGGCAGATAGGCGAGATACCGCTTGATCTTGGGCAACTGGCGGTAGAGCACCAGGCCGACTCCGACGAGCCGGCCCGTCTTGTCGAACCAGCCCAGATTCTCCGAGCGCCATTCCGTCTTCACATCAGCCCACGCCGGGACCTGGCAGTGACTGGCCGATGGCAGGGACTGGATGTACGCCAGATGCTGCTCTCGGCTGATGGTCCTCAGGGTCAGGCTCATGCGGGGCGCTCCTCGGCAGGTGTGTCCCCATGGGTCAGGGGCTCCGGCTCTCGCGCCGAAGCCTACTGGGCTCGGGATCACCCCAAATGGCCGCAGGGTCCACAGCGGCCGCGCGGGTGTGCGCCGCCGCCGAGGACCCGGGACTCCGGAGGGCCGGTCAGAAGACCCCGCCGAAGAGACCGCCGTGGGCCATCCCGAGGAAGAACCCGAAAGCGGAGGCACCGAGGCCGATGATCAGCGCGGTGCGCTCGCGGGTCGTCACCGAGATGAACTGGCCGTAGCCGCCCGTGAGGATTCCCACCAGCCCGGCCCAGGAGCTGAGCAGGTGGAGGTGGTGGAACAACGACGTGATGAAGGCGAGAACGCCCAGCACCAGCGTCACCGCGACCAGAGTGTCCTGGAGGGGGTGGGGCTTGCCGTCCGTGGCGAAGAGGGAGGTCTGACGTCGCACTGCCTGTGCCATGTGGCACCTCCTGGCGTTGCCGGCGCGCCGCGCACCGTAGCGCTGCGCACACCCGATGTGTACAGATTGCGGCCCCCTCCCTCTGGATTTCAACCGGAAGCACCTCTCCGGGTACTCTGTACGGTCTGCACTGGTGTCTGTCCTGGCCACAGGCCGATCTTCCGCCGCTGTCAGTGGCGGCTGGTTGAATCAGACACCTTTGCTACGCATCACGACCCTCCTGCCACGGAACGACCGTGGCCGCTGAGTCCAAAGGAGGTGGGTTCCACATGCGTCACTACGAGGTGATGGTCATCCTCGACCCCGATCTGGAGGAGCGCGCTGTCTCTCCCCTGATCGAGAACTTCCTCTCCGTCGTCCGTGAGGGCAACGGAAAGGTGGAGAAGGTCGACACCTGGGGCCGTCGTCGTCTCTCTTACGAGATCAAGAAGAAGCCCGAGGGCATCTACTCGGTCATCGACCTTCAGGCCGAGCCTGCGGTCGTCAAGGAGCTCGACCGCCAGATGAACCTGAACGAGTCGGTCCTCCGGACCAAGGTCCTCCGTCCCGAGACCCACTGAGCGTCTAGCTCAGCGGATATCGGGTTCGAGTAGCAGCAAGCAGCCAGAAGCAATCCCCGCCGAGAGGTTCCCCCATGGCAGGCGAGACCGTCATCACGGTCGTCGGCAATCTTGTCGACGACCCCGAGCTGCGCTTCACCCCGTCCGGTGCGGCGGTCGCGAAGTTCCGCGTCGCGTCCACTCCCCGCACCTTCGACCGTCAGACCAATGAGTGGAAGGACGGCGAAAGCCTCTTCCTGACCTGCTCGGTCTGGCGTCAGGCGGCGGAGAACGTCGCCGAGTCGCTCCAGCGCGGCATGCGCGTCGTTGTGCAGGGCCGGCTCAAGCAGCGGTCCTACGACGACCGCGAGGGCGTCAAGCGCACGGTCTACGAGCTGGACGTCGAGGAAGTCGGCCCCAGTCTCAAGAACGCCACGGCCAAGGTCACCAAGACCACCGGCCGCGGCGGTCAGGGTGGGTACGGCGGCGGCGGTCAGCAGCAGGGCGGCGGAAACAGCTGGGGCGGCGGCCCCGGTGGCGGCCAGCAGAGCGGCGGCGGTGCACCCGCCGACGACCCGTGGGCCACCAGCGCGCCGTCCGGCGGTCAGCAGCAGGGCGGCGGAGGCAGCTGGGGCGGAAGCTCCGGCGGCGCCTCCAGCGGTTCCGGCGGCGGCTACTCGGACGAGCCCCCCTTCTAAGGGATCACTCCCAGGGGCGCTCGTACCCCCACTTCTTGATCACACAGGAGAAACACCATGGCGAAGCCGCCTGTGCGCAAGCCAAAGAAAAAGGTCTGCGCGTTCTGCAAGGACAAGACCGTGTACGTGGACTACAAGGACACGAACATGCTGCGGAAGTTCATTTCCGACCGCGGCAAGATCCGTGCCCGCCGCGTCACCGGCAACTGCACGCAGCACCAGCGTGACGTCGCCACGGCAGTCAAGAACAGCCGTGAGATGGCGCTGCTGCCCTACACGTCCACCGCGCGCTAAGGGAGGGTGACCGAATCATGAAGATCATCCTCACTCACGAGGTCTCCGGCCTCGGTGCGGCCGGCGACGTCGTCGACGTCAAGGACGGCTACGCTCGCAACTACCTGGTCCCGCGTGGTTTCGCGATCCGCTGGACCAAGGGTGGCGAGAAGGACGTGGCGCAGATCCGCCGCGCCCGCAAGATCCACGAGATTGCGACCATCGAGCAGGCCAACGAGGTCAAGGCCAAGCTCGAGGCCGTGAAGGTGCGTCTGGCTGTTCGCTCCGGCGACGCCGGCCGTCTCTTCGGCTCCGTCACCCCGGCTGACATCGCCACGGCGATCAAGTCCGCCGGTGGCCCGGAGGTCGACAAGCGTCGTGTCGAGCTCGGTTCGCCGATCAAGACCCTGGGCTCGCACCAGGTGTCCGTGCGTCTGCACCCCGAGGTCGCCGCGAAGCTCGGCGTCGAGGTCATCGCCGCCTGAGTGCCGCGTATGACTGAGCTGTAGAAGGGGCCGCACCCATCGGGTGCGGCCCCTTCGTCTTTCGGAATCTCCGGAGCACGGCTTCGGGAGCCGCGTGTGTTTCACGTGAAACAGTGCGCTCGCGTCGGGCGGTACTGGGCGGCCGGATGGCCAGGTGCTGGGTGCCGTGCCGTGCTGTGCCGTGGCGTGCGGTGGCGTGCGGTGCGGCGCCCGCTCAGCGCGTGGCGCCGGTGACGATCCAGCGGCCGGACCGGGTCCGCAGCCACAGGGTCGCCATCCGGACGGTCATCATCAGGGTCATGGCCCACCAGACCTCCGTCAGTC
Source organism: Streptomyces sp. NPDC001985 (assembly GCF_040296845.1). Taxonomy (NCBI): domain Bacteria; kingdom Bacillati; phylum Actinomycetota; class Actinomycetes; order Kitasatosporales; family Streptomycetaceae; genus Streptomyces; species Streptomyces sp. NPDC001985. The sequence continues at coordinate 132,616 of NZ_JBEOYB010000006.1, read as the reverse complement.
CGCCACCGAGGACCGGGATGAGCAGCGCCACGGGTGCGAAGACCGCCAGGGTCACCAGCATCGCCCGGGCGAGATAGGGGCCGTCTCCGGCGCCCATCAGAACACCGTCGAGGATGAAGACCACCCCGGCGACGGGCTGGCAGACGGCGATCACCAGCAGCGCGGGGAGCAGACTGTCGTGGACGGCCGGGTCGCTGGTGAACAGGGGCACGAAGAGCGGCCGGGCGACGACCAGGAGCAGCCCCAGCGCCACTCCGGAGGCGATACCCCACTGGACCATCCGGCGGCAGACCTGACGGGCGCCGTCGGCGTCGCCGGCTCCCAGATAGCGGCCGATGATGGCCTGTCCGGCGATGGCGATGGCGTCGAGGGCGAAGGCCATCAGGCTCCACAGGGAGAGAACGATCTGATGGGCGGCGACCTCGGCGTCCCCCAGCCGGGCCGCGACTCCGGTGGCGATCATCAGGACGGCGCGCAGGGAGAGGGTGCGGACCAGCAGCGGGACACCGGCCTGGGCGCTGGCCCGTATGCCCGCGACGTCGGGGCGGAGCGAGGCGTGGTGCCGGCGGGCCCCGCGTACGACGACAATGAGATAGGCGGCGGCCATGCCGCACTGGGCGATCACCGTGCCCCAGGCGGAACCCGCGATGCCGAGGCCGGCGCCGTAGACCAGCCCCGCGTTGAGGACCGCGTTGGCGGTGAAGCCGCCGATGGCGACATAGAGCGGTGTCCGGGTGTCCTGGAGGCCGCGCAGAACGCCGGTCGCGGCGAGGACGATCAGCATCGCGGGGATGCCGAGGATCGAGATCCGCAGATAGGTGATGGCGTAGGGGGTGGCGGTGTCGGAGGCTCCGAAGAGATCGACGAGCCAGGGTGCCGATGGAAGGGTGACGGCGACGACGGCCACGCCCAGGATGATCGCCAGCCAGATGCCGTCCATGCCCTGGCGGATGGCGGCGGGGAGGTCTCCGGCGCCGACGCGCCGGGCGACGGCGGCGGTGGTGGCGTAGGCGAGGAAGACAAAGACACTGACCCCGGTCATCAGCAGGGCCGCGGCGATGGCGAGCCCGGCGAGTTGGGGCGTGCCGAGGTGCCCGACGATGGCGCTGTCGACCATCAGGAACAGCGGCTCGGCGACAAGGGCCGCGAAGGCGGGGACGGCGAGTGCGATGATCTCTCGGTCATGGCGTCGCCGTAGAGCCTTGGGGAGCGCGGGGGCCTGTGTCATGCGCTCAATGTAATCTTCCACAGGTAAGAGATGCAATTGACTACTGACGCTTACATTCAGTCGCGGTGGCGGCTGGGGTGTGCGCCGTTTGTTCTGATCTTGGCCCGGTCGGGAAAGTTTTTCTCCCCCACAGCCAGTGGATGGAAAACATGCAGGTCAGAGATGGTCTCCTGAGCGCGACATGATTTTGTCCACAGTGCTGTCCCCCGGTCCGTGCACAGGTTCTGCCAGGTTCTCCACAGCATTGGGTCACTCGTCCACATGGCCTGTGGATAACCAGATTGGCTGACGGTGCCCGGGGGCCTACCGTGGACCGTCGCCCGACGCGCCGGAAGCGGAGTTGGGCCACTCGTTTTGTCAGTGCCGTGCCGTAGAAAGAGGGGCACGGCTAGGTCCGCTGAGCGGACGGAGGAGGTGGCCCGGTTGAGCATTTCCGAGCCCTTGGACGACCCGTGGGCGGCCGACGGCGGCCCCAGTGATCGTCTGCCCGTCTCCCGCCAGCGCCGCAACGACCAGCGCGGTGGCCGTGACGACCAGCACGAGCGCGGCAGCGACAGCGGCGGCTGGGACGGGGGCTCCCCCGGCTTCGAGCGGGTTCCGCCCCAGGACCTGGACGCCGAGCAGTCCGTTCTGGGCGGCATGCTCCTCTCCAAGGACGCCATCGCCGATGTCGTGGAGATCATCAAGGGCCATGACTTCTACCGGCCCGCCCACGAGACGGTCTACACGGCCATCCTCGACCTCTACGCCAAGGGCGAGCCGGCCGACCCGATCACCGTCGCCGCCGAACTGGTCAAGCGCGGTGAGATCACCCGGGTCGGTGGAGCGCCCTATCTCCACACCCTGGTCCAGTCCGTGCCGACCGCGGCCAACGCCTCGTACTACGCGGAGATCGTCCACGAGCGGGCGGTGCTCCGGCGGCTGGTGGAGGCCGGCACCAAGATCACGCAGATGGGATACGCGGCGGACGGCGATGTCGACGAGATCGTCAACTCCGCCCAGGCCGAGATCTACGCCGTCACCGAGCAGCGCACCAGCGAGGACTATCTGCCGCTCGGCGAGATCATGGAGGGCGCGCTCGACGAGATCGAGGCGATCGGCTCCCGCAGCGGAGAGATGACCGGGGTGCCCACCGGCTTCACGGACTTCGACTCCCTGACGAACGGTCTCCACCCGGGCCAGATGATCGTTATCGCGGCCCGCCCCGCGATGGGAAAGTCCACCCTCGCGCTGGACTTCGCCCGCGCCTGCTCCATCAAGAACAACCTCCCCAGCGTGATCTTCTCCCTCGAAATGGGGCGCAACGAGATCGCGATGCGTCTGCTGTCCGCCGAGGCCCGGGTGGCGCTGCACCATATGCGCTCCGGCACGATGACCGACGAGGACTGGACCCGGCTCGCCCGGCGGATGCCGGATGTCTCCCAGGCGCCGCTCTACATCGACGACTCCCCGAATCTGTCGATGATGGAGATCCGCGCGAAGTGCCGGCGGCTGAAGCAGCGCAACAACCTGAAGCTGGTCGTCATCGACTATCTCCAGCTGATGCAGTCCGGCGGCTCCAAGCGCGCCGAGAGCCGCCAGCAGGAGGTTTCCGACATGTCGCGAAACCTCAAGCTGCTGGCGAAGGAGCTGGAGCTGCCGGTGATCGCGCTCTCCCAGCTGAACCGTGGTCCCGAGCAGCGCACCGACAAGAAGCCGATGGTCTCCGACCTCCGCGAGTCCGGCTCCATCGAGCAGGACGCCGACATGGTGATCCTGCTCCACCGCGAGGACGCGTACGAGAAGGAGTCCCCGCGCGCCGGCGAGGCGGACCTGATCGTCGCCAAGCACCGTAACGGCCCCACGGCCACCATCACCGTGGCGTTCCAGGGGCACTACTCCCGCTTTGTGGACATGGCACAGACGTGATCCTGTCCTCCGGACCGGCCGCGGGTGCCGGTGTCCGGCCGCCGGGTCCGGCGCTGCCGGTGGGAGGTCCCCGGTGCCGGGGCGCGGTTCGCCGCCGCGGGGTCCCATCGGTCTCCCGCCCATAGGCCCATAGGGAGTATGTCCGGTGCTGTGGCGCCGGTCGCCCTCCCCTCGGGGCTCCGGAGTCGACTCCGCCCGGTGATTTAGGTAGACCTGCCCCATGACTTCACCCTTGACGGCGCTGCTCCCCACGACGGAGCGGGCCCTTCTGCACCGTGTCGCCACCGCCCAGTCGGAGGGGCGTGCGCCTTCTCTCGTCGCCGGAGTGGCCAGGGAGGGGCGGTTGGTGTGGACCGAGGCCCGCCCCTCGGCCGAGGGGGACCGGTCCGTCGACACCCAGTACCGGATCGGCTCGCTCACCAAGACCTTCACCGCCGTGCTGGTGATGAGGCTCCGGGACGAGGGGCTGCTCGATCTCGGTGACCCCCTGGAGAAGCACCTCCCGGGTACCGGCGTGGGCGAGGTGACCATCGCCCAACTGCTCGGCCACACCGCCGGCCTGGGCGCCGAGTCGCCCGCGCCCTGGTGGGAGCGGACCCCGGGGGCGCTCCGGCCCCAGCTCGCCGATGTGCTCGGGGAGGAGCCGGTTCCGCACCCTCCCGGCCGCCGGCACCACTACTCCAATACGGGCTACACCCTGCTGGGTTCGCTGGTCGAAGCCGTACGCGGTGCCTCCTGGGAGAGCGTTCTGCGGGGCGAGATCCTCGAACCCCTGGGCCTGACGCGTACGAGCGTCCAGCCGCAGAGCCCCTGTGCGGAGGGGTGGGCGGTCCACCCCTGGGCCGATGTGCTGCTGCCCGAGCCCGCCGAGGACCTCGGGCTGATGGCCCCGGCGGGACAGCTCTGGTCGACGGTCGCTGATCTCTGCCGGTTCGCGGTCTTCCTCACGGAGGGCGACGACCGGGTCCTCCGGGCCTCCTCGGTGGCGGAGATGCGCACCCCGTCCGCCCCCGCCGAGGCCGGCGACTGGGACAGCACCTATGGGCTGGGTGTGCAGATCGTACGGAGAGATGGACGGACCCTCGTGGGCCACACCGGTTCGCTCCCCGGCTTTGTCGCCTGCCTCTGGGTGAGCACGGAGGACGCGGTCGCCGCGGTGGTGCTCGCCAATGCCACCTCAGGGCCTCTCCCCGGCGCTGTGGCCGCCGATCTTGTGCGGTTGGTGGCGGAGGGCGAACCGCGCATTCCGGAGCCGTGGCGGCCCCTTCCGGAGGTCGACCAGGGGCTCCTGGGCCTGACCGGCCCCTGGTACTGGGGAGCCCATCCGTTCGGGCTGCGGCTTCTCGACGGCGGGGGACTGGAGATCCAGCCGCTGAGAGGTGGAGGCCGGGGCTCGCGCCTCATCCCGGCCGGGGACGGGACCTGGGTCGGCCAGGACGGCTACTACGCGGGCGAGACCCTGCGGGTGGTGCGCCGGGAGGACGGCTCGGTCCGCCATCTCGACCTCGCGTCCTTTGTGTTCACCCGGGAGCCCTATGAGGCCGGCGCGGGGGTGCCCGGTGGTGTTGACCCCGAGGGGTGGCGCGGGACCCGGTCATGACCGGGCCGGGCAGCCGGAGCCGGGCGGTGTTTCACGTGAAACACCGCCGGTCCCGGCCGAGTGAGGCAGGCGGCACCGGTCAGAGGGGGAGCTTGAATCCGATGTGGGACGGTTCGAAGCCCAGACGCTCATAGAAGCGGTGGGCGTCCGTGCGGGTGGCGTCCGAGGTGAGTTGCACCAGCCGGCAGTCCGGACGGCTGCGGGATTCCTCGATCGCCCACTCGATGAGCCGGGTGCCCAGACCGCTGCCGCGCTCTCCGGCGTGGATGCGCACACCCTCGATGATCGAACGGGTGGCGCCGAGCCGGGAGAGCCCGGAGACAAAGGTGAGCTGGAGAGTGCCGATGACCCGGCCGGCCCGGACAGCGACGATCAACCGCTGATTCGGGTCCGCGGTCAGCCGCTCGAAGGCGGCGGTGTACGGCGTGAGGTCGTCGGCGGATTCCCGCTGAGCGCCCAGCGGGTCATCCCTGAGCATCGCCACAATCGCCGGGATGTCTTCGGTCGTTGCTGCTCTGATCACCGATTCGCTCATGATCCAGAAGACTACGCGGGTGCTTGGAGCGCTTTCACGGTCTTGACCAGGGGAGCGAGGGCAGGGTCCCCGGCCGCTTCGTCGAAGGCCTCGCGCAGCGCGGTGTCATGGGTGGGCCTGGCCTCGGCGAGCAGAGCCTGCCCGGACCCGGTCACATCGGTGTAGATGCCCCGCCGGTCGGTGTCGCAGAGATAGCGCCGCAGCAGCCCCCGGTCCTCAAGCCGGGTGACCAGCCTCGTGGTGGCGCTCTGGCTCAGCACCACGGCCTCGGCGACCTGCTTCATCTGGAGATGCCCGCCGGCGCCGGTGTGCTGACGGCTGAGGACATCGAGCAGGGAGAACTCGCGCACGCTCAGGCCGTGGTTGCTCTCCAGGGCCTTCTCGACCCGGGCCTCGATCTTCCCGTGGAGCAGGGAGAGGGTGCACCAGCTCTGGGAGAGTGCGGTGAGCGCGGGGTCGGTCGCGGTCATCTGGGGGTCCTCCTCCGGACCGGGGCGGCGTCCTGCCAGGGTAGACGAAATCCGCGATATGCCGCGCGTGCAAGTACTGGTCGGGTCGGGCCCCGTCGGGCCGGTCGGCCGGGCCCCGCCGGCGGAAGGCTCAGCCGAGCGCCACCGACAGCGGGGCGAAGCGACGGGTCCAGTCGCCCGGGACCTCGCTGATGCCATGGGTCATCACGGTGTTGGAGGAGACCGTCTCCAGGCCGTTCTCCTTCAGCCAGCCGAGGAGGTCCCGGTGGCGCACATCGACATCGGTCCGGAAGGGGCGATCCGTGGCCGGGGCCAGGGACACGATCAGCGACTGCGCCGTCTCGGTGCTGTCGGCGATCAGAGGGCCGATGACATGGGTGTCCATGTTCGGCCAGGCCGCCGCGTACCCCGTCAGCACCCCGTCCCTCTCCGCCACCCTGATCTGGTCGGCGAAGGCGGGCAACCGTGCGATGACCGGGGTGCGGTCCAGGCCGAAGACCTCGGTGTCCAGCCGGACGATCGCGGAGAGATCGTCGGCCGTGGCCGGGCGGGTGGTGGCCCGGCCACGGCCGCCGGGACCCGGAGCCAGGGCATCGGTGCGGAGCCGGCCCCGGACCATCTCGGCGCCACCGACGGCGGTGAAGCCCAGCTCCTCGTAGAGCGGCTGGCCCTGCGCGGTGGCGTGGAGGGCGAGCGGAGTCCCTCCGGCCTCGTTCAGCATCTGCCGCATCATGCGGCGCCCGATGCCCTGGCGGGCGTACTGCTGGGCGACGAGCACCATACCGATGGTCGAGAGCCCGGGACCGTAGGAGGTCACCACGCAGGCGGCGGCCAGCCCTTTGCCGGAAGGGTCGTCCATGCCGTACCCGGTCCCCGCCGAGAGAAGGAGGCCCCACTTGTGTTCCTCGCGCGGCCAGCCGCGGTCCTCGGAGAGATTCGCGCAGGAGACGAGATCGCTCCTGGTGAGGCGGCGCATGGGCAACGGTGGGAGCGGTGTCGGCATGGGGATCAGGCTGGCTGACGCAGTGATCGCTCGTCCAGTGTTTTCCCGGAAGTGATCTCACTCTTCGGCCACCGGCCCCGAGCGGGTGGCGGCGGCGCCCGGGGGCCGCCAACCGGGCAGGAGGGTTTCACGTGAAACACCGCGCCGTGTGAAACACCTCACCGTGCCGAGCGCCTCACCGTGCCGAGCACCCCACCGTGCGGAAGGCCCCATCCTGCGGAACCTCAGCCCAGGTCGGGGGCGTGCATCGCCCGAACACCCTCGATATTGCCGTCCAGATAGTGACGGAGGGAGAGCGGCACCAGATGGACACCGGCGATCCCCATCCTGCTGAAGGGCACCCGTACGATCTCGTACTCCCCGCAGGGGGCCTCGATCTCCGGGCCGTGTCGGCGCGCGGGGTCCATGGACTCCAGCCGGCAGACGAAGAAGTGCTGGACCTTCACCCCCGTCACCCCGCCCCCGGCGATGTGCTCGACGGTGTCCACGAAGCAGGGCACCACATCGGTGATCTTGGCGCCCAGCTCCTCGTCCACCTCGCGGTGAAGAGCGTCGACCACGGTGGTGTCCGAGGGTTCGACCCCGCCGCCCGGGGTCAGCCAGTACGGATCGACACCGGGTTTGGTGCGTTTGATCAGAATCAGATCGTCGCCATCGATCAGGATGGCGCGGGCGGTGCGCTTGACCACGGGACGTTCGGTCATGACTGAAAAATGGCCCGTATCGCCTGTTCTGAAACTCGACTGGACCGCCGTGTCACCAGTCGACGGCGGCGCGCAGCAGCCACTCATGCGCCCGGGCGATATGGGGGAGAGCCAGGGTGCCGGTCCGTACGACAAGGAAGTAGGTGCGCAGCGGAGGCACCGGAGGGTCGAGAAGCGCCACCAGCCGTCCCCGCTCCAGGGCCTCCTCGCACAGATAGCGCGGCAGCACGGCGAGCCCGGCTCCCGAGGCGGCGGTCTCCAGAACAGCCCGCAGGTCAGGCGCTATGACAGCACCCGCCGCAGCCGGCTTGGAGTCGAAGACGGCGGCCCAGTAGCGGGAGACCAGCGGCAGGGATTCATGGACCTCCACCACCGGGAGCTGCTCCAGCAGCACATGCCCCCCGCACAGCACGTCGGGCCCCAGCCGGGCGGCCCAGCGCGGGGAGGCGACCAGGACATGCTCCTCGTCGCAGAGCGGTGTGGAGGTGAGCAGACCGCCGCGCGGCCGTGCCGTGGTGATGGCCAGATCATGATGCCCGGCGGCCAGGCCCTCCAGCGTCTCCTCGGCGTTGCCGAAGGAGGCCCGCAGGGCCAGCCCCTGGGCGATCAGCGGGGTGAGGGCGGGCAGGGCGCGCAGTGAGGTGAACTCGGGCAGCCCCGCCAGGTGCAGGGTTCTGATGCCCGCCTCGTCGTCCAGACCCGCCTCGGCTATCTCGACCAGGGCGTCCAGATGGGGAGCGGCCCGGTGGGCGAGTTCGTCGCCGATGGTGGTCGGGGTGACGCCGCGCGCCTGGCGCAGGAAGAGCGGGCGCCCCAACTGTCTTTCCAGGGTGCGTATCTGGCCGGTGACGGCCGGCTGGGAGAGCCCGAGCAGTGCGGCCGCTCGGGTGAAGGAGCCCGCACGGTGCACGGTGACAAAGGTGCGCAACAGGGCCAGATCCATTCCGAGCCCTCCCGACCGGCTGTATCCCCGAACCGAACAACTATAAATAAGTCGATAGGTCGCTGTCGCTACTGTGATTGGACACTGACGCAGAGTCAACTAGCCTGGGTCGCGCGGTTCTTCTGGGGGGATGAACCGGGGCGGTCCGAGCCACGAGGGGGGAGGCTCGGACCGCCCGAGAAGCTGCCGTGAACCTATCGTGTCCAGGATGGTTCCACGCGGCACTCCGGAGATCACGGTCCGCCCGGCGCCCTTCCCGGCGCTACCGGGCCGCCTCGTCCAGAGCCCGCAGCACATCGGCCACCAGATCGTCCGGGTCCTCCGCGCCCGCCGAGAAGCGGATGAAGCCCTCCGGCACCGCGTCACCGCCCCAGCGCCCGCGCCGCTCGGCGGAGGAGCGGATGCCGCCGAAGCTGGTCGCGTCGTCCACCAGGCGCAGGGCGTCCAGAAAACGCTCCGCCCGGCCTCGGTCCGGCAGCACGAAGGAGACCACCCCGCCGTACCGCCGCATCTGACGGGTGGCGAGCGCGTACGAGGGGTCGTCCGGCAGCCCGGGATAGCGCAGCCCGGTCACCTCGGGGCGGTCGACGAGCGCCCGGGCCAGCGTCAGCGCGTTGGCGCACTGGCGCTCGATCCGCAGCTGGAGCGTGGCCAGGGAGCGGTGCGCGAGCCAGGCCTCCATGGGCCCCGGAATCGCCCCGACGACCTTCCGCCAGCGCCGCACCTCGGCGGCGCGCCCGGCGTCGCGGCAGGTCACATGGCCGAGCAGGATGTCGCCGTGGCCCGTCATCCCCTTGGTGTCGCTGGCCACCGAGAAATCGGCGCCCAGCTCCAGCGGGCGCTGCCCCAGCGGGGTCGCGAGCGTGTTGTCGACGGCGACCAGAGCGCCGGCCGCGTGCGCCGCGTCCACCAGTCCCCGGATGTCGCAGACATCGAGCCCCGGGTTGGACGGGCTCTCGATCCAGAGCAGCCGCGCGCCCTCCAGCACGGAGAGCTGCGCGTCGCCGCCGGTCGGAGCGGTCCGCACCTCGATGCCGTAGGCGTCGAGCTGTTCCCGGACCAGCGGCAGCGCCTGATAGCCGTCGCTGGGCAGCACCACCGCGTCCCCGGTCCGGAGCTGGGAGAAGACCACGGCGGAGATCGCGGCCATCCCGGAGGCGAAAGTCACGGTCTCGACCTGCTCCCCGGGCGCCTCCAGCTCACCTATGGCCCGTTCCAGATGGGTCCAGGTCGGGTTGGTGTCCCGCCCGTAGGTGTACGGTCCGGTGGGCTCCCCCGGCAGATGGAAGTGGGCCGCGAAGACCGGACCCGGCAGGGTCGGCTCGTGCTTCACCGGTTCGGGCAGCCCCGCCCGTACCGCCCTCGTACCGTCACCGGTCCTCTCCGCGCGGTTCACCGGCGCTCACTCCCCATCGGGCAGGACGACGTTCAGTGCCCAGGAGACGATGGAGATGATCAGGCCGCCGAGGACCGCGGTCCAGAAGCCGTCGACATGGAAGCTGAGATCGAGCTTGTCGGCGAGCCAGGAGGTCAGCATCAGCATCAGGGCGTTGATGACCAGCGTGATCAGCCCCAGTGTGAGGATGAACAGGGGCAGGGCCAGCAGCTTGACCAGGGGCTTGACGAAGACATTGACCAGACCGAAGAGCAGGGCGACCAGCAGCAGGGCCAGGGCCTGCTCACCGGTGCTGTCACCGCTGAGGGTGATGCCGCTGACCAGCCAGATGGCCACGGCCAGGGCCCCCGCGTTGGCGAGCGTCTTGACGAGGAAATTCAACATGTGTCTGATCGTGACAGATGTGATCGGAACGACGGCAGGGACGGACGGACGATGAAGGCATTCCGGCTGGACGAGCTGGAGGCGGAGCGGGTCGCCAACCAGGGCGCGTACCTCCAGTTCCTGCGGGAGCGGAACATGTCCGCCGGTCTCTACGCGCTCGACGCGGGAGCGCTGGACCCGCAGCGGCCGCACGGTCAGGACGAGATCTACTTCGTGGTCAGCGGTCGGGCCTCCCTGACGGTCGGCGAGGAGACGACCCAGGTCGGGCGGGGCAGTGTGGTCCATGTCGCGGCCGGGGTGCCGCACCGGTTCCACCACATCACCGAGGATCTGCGGGTGCTGGTGGTCTTCTCGCCGCCGGAGGGCTGACGGGCCCGCGCCCGGGCGCCCCGGCGGCGGGCACGTCAGCCCTCCGGCGGCCCGCCGCCAGGGCCGCGGGTCCCGGCCTCGGACCGCGGGTCCCGGTCTTGAAGCGGAGGGCGACGCTCCTGATTCCCTAGGGGTCCGGTCAGGGGAGAGCAAGGGCTCGCGGCGCCCCGTTCCCGGTGCCGCCCGCCTAGCATCGGGAACACGATCAGCGAAGCCGGATCGATCCCGGGGAAAGAGGCAGTGTGATGGCAGCGAAGGAAATCCTTGCCGGAATGCCGTGGTGGGTGAAGTGGGTCGCGGTGCCGCTCGTCGTCCTCGTCGTGTTCGGCGGTCTGATCACGAGTGTGGTCGGGTTTGTGATCGGCCTGCTCTTCAAGGTGCTGATGGCCGTCGCCCTGATAGCCGGACTCGTCTTTGTCGTACGGAAGTTCATGGCCTCATCGAACTCGCGAGGGGATTGGTAACCGCTCGCGGTACACCTGTTAACCCGCCCGAGGGAACACCCGTTGGATACCAGCTCCATCCGGCGGGGTGGCCGTTACATTGGCAAGCCGCCGCCCGGCCCCTGGGAGTCCGCCATCGGAGACCTCCCGGGAGCGCCGGCGCGGCGGGCACGCGGGGGCGGCCCCCGCGGGCGGGCGATGCGTCCGTCACCATGCCGGGGGTGACCTTTGGCCAGAGGTACCAGCGCCACTGCCCCGACCCTGATCGGTTCGGTGCAGCGGGCCCTGCGGCTGCTGGAGGCCGCGGCCTGTCATCCGGACGGGGCGCCCGCCAAACAGCTCGCCCGGGAAGCGGGTATTCCCCTTCCCACCGCCTACCATCTGCTGCGCACCCTGGCCCATGACGACTATCTCCGCCGCGAGCACGGCGTCTTCGTCCTGGGCGGCGCCGTCGGCGCACTGCTGACCGGCGAGTCCGTGCAGAATCGTCGCGGCAGAGTCGAAGAGGCCCTGGCGTACTGGCGGGACGCCATCGGCGCACCGGTCTACCTCGCGCGCTACCGCGCCGGTGAGATCGAGATCGTCGCCTGCGCCGACTCTCCCGGCACCCCGGCGGTCGAGGAGTGGGCCGATCTCCGCGAGACCGCGCACGCCCACGCCATCGGCCAGTGTCTGCTGAGCCGGCTCGACCCCGCGTCCCGGCGCGAGCATCTCGACCGCCACCCCGTCGTGCCCCTCACGCGCCACTCGGCCGGGGACCGCCGCACCCTGCTGAGGCGGCTCGACTCCCTGGAGCGGTTCGACTCCGCGGGACGGCCGCGGCCGGTGGTGGAGCGCCAGGAGTACACGCTCGGTACGGTCTGCGCCGCCGTCCCGATCGCCGCGGGCGCCGACCCCGTCGCGATGGCCATTTCCCTCCCCCTCCACCAGGAGGAGCGATTACTCCCCGCGATCGAGCAACTGCGCGACGGGGTGGGAGGGTTGCTGGGCGCCCTCACCCTCTCTATCAGTATCTGAAGAATCACCGCTTGTAGTCCTCTAGCGCTTCAAGCACGATTGCGGCAAGAGGCCGGGAGGATCATTCCTGGCCGTTTTCGACAGATCTTCAGCAGCCGTCCTTCACTGCGGGGTGTACACGATGCGCGAGTCGGTCCAGGCCGAGGTCCTGATGAGCTTTCTCGTCTCCGAGGAGCTCGCCTTCCGGGTGCCGGTGGAGCTCCGGTACGAGGCGGAGGACCCGTACGCCGTGCGGATGACCTTCCATCTGCCCGGCGACGCGCCTGTGACCTGGGCCTTCGGTCGCGATCTGCTGCTGGGCGGACTGCTCGGGCCGAGCGGTGAGGGCGATGTCCACATCGCGCCCACCGGTCCGGACGGGCAGTCCGACATCGGCATCCGGCTCCAGGTCTGCGGCGACCGCGCGCTGTTCCTGGTGAGCGTGGCCCCGATGGTGGCCTTTCTCGACCGGACCGACCGGCTGGTGCCCCTCGGACAGGAGCGGTCCTACGGCGACTTCGAGGGCGATCTCGACCGGGCGCTCACGGGCATCCTCGCCGGCTGACCCGGCTGACCCGGCTGACCCGGCGGGCCTCGGGCCACCGCGCCACCACGCCTCCGGCCCCCGCGGCCCCGCACCGGCTGAGCCCCTGCCGGGCCGCGCCGCCGGCCCGGCCGGGACGAGCGGAACGCGCCCCCGGCGCCGCGGCTACTTCTTCCGCCGGCGGCCCTTGCCGCCGAGCCCCGGCAGCCCGCCCTGCCGCCCTCCGCCCGGCCGCGCCCCGCTCGTGCCGGCCCCCGCCGTGGAACCCGCCGTGGAACCCGCCGGTCCGGTCGGCGGTCCGGCCGGCGGACCCACCGTGGAGCCCGCGGGGGAGCGCGTCGGAGATCCCTGCCCGGAGCCCGCCGGAGTGCCGGCCGGGGAGCCGCCCGGCCGGTCGGCGGAGACCACGAGCGCCGCGAGCGCGGTGGTCACCGGCACCGAGGCGACCAGCCCGATCGACCCGACGAGGGTCCGTACGATCTCCTCCGCCACCACCTCGCTGTTGGCCACCGTCCCCACCCCGCTCTGCGCGATCGAGAACAGCAGCAGCAGCGGCAGCGCGGCACCCGCGTACGCCAGTACGAGGGTGTTGACCACCGAGGCGATATGGTCCCGGCCGATTCTGATGGCGGCCCGGTACAGCGCCCGGGGGCCCATCGTCGGGTCCGCCTGGCGCAGCTCCCACACGGCCGAGGTCTGGGTCACCGTCACATCGTCGAGCACTCCGAGCGAGCCGATGATGACACCGGCCAGCAGCAGACCGCTCATATCGATCTCCGGATAGAGGCCGTGGATCAGACCGGTGTTGTCGTCGGTGTTGCCCGACAGACTCGCCCAGTCGATGAAGAGCGAACCCAGCAGCCCGATCAGCAGCAGCGAGATCAGGGTGCCGAGGACCGCCACCGAGGTGCGGGCGGTCAGCCCGTGGCACATGTAGAGCGCGATCAGCATGATGGCGCTCGCCCCGACCACCGCGACGATCAGCGGGTTGGAGCCCTCCAGGATCGCGGGGAGGATGAAGAGGGTGAGCACGGCGAAGGAGGCGGCCAGCGCGATCAGCGCCATCACCCCGCGCATCCGTCCCACCAGCACCACGGCCAGGGCGAAGATCCCGGCCAGCAGGGCCATCGGAAGCGTACGGTCCACATCGATCACCGAGTACTGGAGCTCGCGTGGCGCGTCGGGGGCGTAGGCCACCACCACCTCCTGCCCCTGCTTCAGCTGCCGGGAGGCGTCCGGCTGGACGATCTCGGTGAAGGTCCGGCCCGTCTGCTTGCCGCTGGTGACCTCGATCCGGGCCTTCTTGCACTCGCCCTGGGCGGAGTTGACGGCCTCGCGCCCCTGGGGGGTGCTGGTGTCCCCGGTCGGCGGCACCTGGCCGGCGTTCACCGTCTTGCAGTCCACCCGTTCCACGGCGGTCACCCTCGCCTGCTCGGTCTGCCGGTCGAAGCCGACACCGGTGCGTTCATGGCCGGGCGCCGACCCGGGCCAGAGCACCGCGAGACCCACCACGACCGCGGCGGCGAAAGGAATCAGCACGGCGGCGATGACCCGGCGCAGATGCCGGGAGACGGGCGCGGCCGGGCCATGGCTGTGGCTGTGCCCGTGCCCGTGGTGCGGGTCGGCAGGAGATGAGGTCACCGACCGATCATCGCAAGAACGGGCGGGGGCCTCTGTTCAGCACGCCAGAAAGGACGCTAGCGTGGTGCCACCTTTGCACACGCGGGAGCTCGGAGCACCGGGCTGAGAGGGCGCTGAACTCCGTACGGGCCGACCACCGGCCCACGCCGGTACACCGGCTGCGGACATCGCTGCGTCGACCGCCGAACCTGTTACCGGGTAATGCCGGCGTAGGGAGTAGGTCTCATGACCGTTCAGGATGCACGCACGCCTGCCGTCGACCAGTCCACCGGGGGCGGCGAGCGCACACCGGGCTGGCACAAGGGGTACGTCGAGGGCTCCCGCCCCGACCTCCGGGTGCCGGTCCGCCAGGTGCACCTCACCAATGGCACGGATGTGACGCTGTACGACACCTCCGGCCCGTACACCGACCCCGCCACCGAGACCGATGTACGCCGCGGCCTGGCGCCGCTGCGGGAGAACTGGATCATCGGCCGGGGTGACACCGAGGAGTACGCGGGCCGTCCGGTCCGCCCCGAGGACGACGGCATCAAGCACACCTCGCCGCGCGGCGGGCTGAAGAACCTGGACGCGGTCTTCCCCGGCCGCCCGCGCCAGCCCCGCCGGGGCCGGAACGGGCAGGCGGTGACCCAACTGGCGTACGCCCGCCGGGGCGAGATCACCCCGGAGATGGAGTACGTCGCCATCCGGGAGAACGTGGCTCCCGAGGTGGTGCGGGAGGAGATCGCGGCGGGCCGTGCCGTGCTGCCGGCCAACGTGAACCACCCGGAGATCGAGCCGATGATCATCGGCAAGCGGTTCCTGGTCAAGGTCAACGCCAACATCGGCAACTCCGCCGTGACCTCCTCCATCGAGGAGGAGGTCGAGAAGATGACCTGGGCGACGCGCTGGGGCGCCGACACGGTCATGGACCTGTCGACGGGCCGCAATATCCACACCACCCGGGAGTGGGTGCTGCGCAACTCCCCCGTCCCGATCGGCACGGTGCCGCTCTACCAGGCTCTGGAGAAGGTCGACGGCCGGGCCGAGGAGCTGACCTGGGACGTCTACAAGGACACGGTCATCGAGCAGGCCGAGCAGGGCGTCGACTACATGACGGTCCACGCGGGTGTGCTGCTGCGGTACGTGCCGCTGACGGCGCGCCGCAAGACCGGCATCGTCTCGCGCGGCGGCTCGATCATGGCGGCGTGGTGTCTGGCGCACCACAAGGAATCGTTTCTGTACGAGAACTTCGAGGAGCTCTGCGAGATCCTCGCCGCGTACGACGTCACCTACTCGCTCGGGGACGGGCTGCGGCCCGGTTCGATCGCGGACGCCAACGACGAGGCGCAGTTCGCCGAGTTGACGACGCTCGGGGAACTCAACCGGATCGCCAAGCGTTTCCAGGTGCAGACGATGATCGAAGGTCCCGGTCACGTCCCGATGCACAAGATCAAGGAGAACATCGACCTCCAGCAGGAGATCTGCGAGGAGGCGCCGTTCTACACGCTCGGCCCGCTCACGACGGATGTGGCGCCCGCGTACGACCACATCACCTCCGGCATCGGGGCGGCGATGATCGCCTGGTGGGGCACGGCCATGCTCTGCTACGTCACGCCCAAGGAGCACCTGGGCCTGCCGAACCGCGACGATGTGAAGACGGGGGTCATCACCTACAAGATCGCCGCGCACGCGGCCGATCTGGCCAAGGGGCACCCGGGGGCCCAGGAGTGGGACGACGCGCTCTCCGACGCGCGGTTCGAGTTCCGGTGGGAGGACCAGTTCAATCTGGCCCTCGACCCGGACACGGCACGGGAGTTCCACGACGAGACGCTGCCGGCCGAGCCGGCGAAGACCGCGCACTTCTGCTCGATGTGCGGTCCGAAGTTCTGCAGCATGAAGATCTCCCAGGACATCAGGAGGCAGCACGGCGGCACCCAGGAGGAGATCGAGGAGGGGATGAACGGGAAGTCCCGGGAGTTCGCCGAGGCGGGCAACCGGGTGTATCTGCCGATCGCGGAGTGAGCGCGGCCGTGCCGCCACGCCGGCGCCTCCGGGGTGCCGGCGGGCGGGGTCACTCGGGCCGGCGCTCGGGGCCGCCGAAGTCGGGACTGGTGAAGTCCGGGCTGGTGAAAGTGGGCCGCTGGTCCGGTGACGAGCCGTCGCGCGGGCTGGAGAACTCCGGCCCGCTGTAGCCGATCTTCGGGATACGGCTCACCGGGTGCGGCGGTGCCGAGGACATCGGGTCGGCGCTGGGGTCCGACAGCGCCGCCCGCAGAAACGGCAGGATGCCGCGCTCCAGCAGGGCGTGCCGCCAGGCGTCCTTCGCGCGGGCCAGTTCGTCGGGGAGCCGGTCGATCGCCTCCTCGGCGGGCAGTTGGGTGGAGCTGTTGCGCAGGGCGGTGCGCAGCAGGGCGACCGCGGCGAAGAGCATGGCCGCCGCGGTGAGCGCCGTGAAGAACCAGCCGGCGGTGACCAGTGGCGTCGCGATGGAGGGCGGTGGATCGAGCATCCTCAGCAGATAGCCGATGAGCAGGAATATCAGTGCGGCCGTTCCGGCGAGCACCGGCGCGAGCACGGCGATCACGGCGGAGAGACCGGCGCCGGTCCCGGCCGGGTCGCCGGTGACCGTGCCGTGTGCGGTTCCGGGGGCCGTGTCCGGGGGCGCGGGAGAGCGCGACTCCTCGCGGATACGGGTGTAGTGCTCGTACTCGGCGGCGGCGGCGCTGGTGATCAGTGTCGTCGCGTTCAGGGCCATGGTGCGCAGCTGTGTGGGGTTCAGCCGCTGCCCCACGGCCGCGAGGTCCGGTCGGTCCTGGGCGGTGCGCAGCGCCTCGTCGAGGACCCGCTCGAATTCGGCGCGGTCCTCGGTCAGCAGGTGCGGAGCGCTTTTCATGTGCATCCCCCGATGCTCCGTCGGGCCGGATCGCCCGGGTGCGACCGGGCGATGGGGCGGCAACGGAGGAGAGCCTGCTACGGATAAGCCGATGGTAGGGCCGGGACGGCACGAGGTGACAGGGGATTCGGGGAATTCGGGGGCGGCGGATTGGTCAGTTGGGGAGGGGCAGTTGCACGACCAGGAGTTTTCCGGCCATGGTCACACCGCCGTCCATGGCGATGGCCAGTCCGTCCGCGTAGACGTGCGGACCCTCGACGGTCGGGCGTTCGCGCTCCCCGCCCTCGCCGTCCTCCGTGCCGACCTCTCCCAGCAGATAGGGGATGGGGCTGTGGCCGTGGACGACGCGGTGGCCGCCGTAGGTGGTGAGCAGTTCCCGCACGGCCCGGGGGCCGGCCTCGTCGCGGAAGGCGAAGCGCTTGGTCAGCTTGCGGAAGAGGTCCCAGCACTCGTCGGCGTCATTGCGGGTGAGGATCTCGTGGACGGTCTCGTTGACGTCCTCGATGGTGGAGCCGTATTCGAGATAGGCGGTGGTGTCGGAGTGGAGCAGCAGATGCCGGTCCTCCTCGACCACCGCGTCCAGCCGGGCCATCCACTGGAGGTGGACGTCCTGGAGCCGGTCCATGTCGGACTTCTGGCCGCCGTTGAGCAGCCAGGCCGCCTGGAAGGTCGCCGTTCCGGCACCGGAGTTGACCGGGGTGTCCCCGAATCTCCTGGCGCCGAGGAGGAGGAGTTCGTGGTTGCCCATGAGGGCCTTGCAGTAGCCGCCGGCCGCAGCGGCCTCGGCGGAGAGCCGCATCACCAGATCGATCACCCCGATGCCGTCGGGACCCCGGTCGGTGAAGTCGCCGAGGAACCAGAGACGGGCGTTGCCGGCGGCCCAGCGGCCCTCGGCGTCGATCAGGCCCTGGGCCGTGAGGGCGGCGACCAGCTCGTCGAGATAGCCGTGCACATCGCCGACGACATAGAGCGGGCCCGGGCCGTCGGGCACGGGTGAGGTGTCCGGCGCGCCGTGCGGCTGGAGGGCGTCGGCGCCCTGGCGGCCGATCACCGGAAGGTCGCGCTCCGTGGGGGTGTACCCCTCGGGCACCTCGTCCTCCGGCACGGCGTTGCCGGGATGGCCCAGGGCCTCGGGGCGGGCGGGGGCCGGGGGAGCCGGATGGCCCATGGCCTCGGGCGTCTGCGGCGACACGGGTGCCGGGGAGTCGGCGGGCACCTGCGACTGAACGGGCACCTGCGCATACGGCGGGACGCGGAAATCGCGCAATGTCGCCGTCCGCACCACGGGTCCCTGACCGGCCCCCTGAGTCATCGACCCCTCCACCACCGTCGCGCCGCCGTTCACCTCTCGGCCCAGCCTGGTCGGGGTGGTCCGCGGTGTCGTGCGCCCATCATAGGAATGAGGTCCGCGCTCTGTGACGCACCAGGGGTGGTGAATCCATCCTTACCCCTGATGCGTCGGCTGTTTCGTCCTGATTGAGGGAGGTCTAGTCCGGTGCGGGGGAACGGGGCGCGCTCACCGTGGTGCGCGGGGAGCGGCGCTGTGAGGATGTCCGGATGATCAGTTCGGTCGGTATCACCTGCTCGACCGGCCGGTCCTCGTTGATTCCCTCGATGGCGTCGATGAGGAGCTGGACGACCGCGGTGCCGATCCGGCGCGGTTTGAGCGAGAGCGTGGTGATGGGCGGTTCGGTCGTCGCGTACACGGTCGACTCGCTGCAGCACACGAGCAGGAGATCCTCGGGGACGCGCAGGCCGTACCGCCGGGCGGCGGCGAGCAGATCGGTGCCGTTGGGGTCGAAGAGCCCGTAGACGGCGTCGGGCCGGTCCGGGCGGGCGAGCAGCCGGTCGGCTGCCACGGCCCCCGCGCAGGGGTCGTGGGCGGGGTAGGACTCGTAGACCGGGTCCTGGCCCACGCGCTCGCACCAGTGGAGATAGGCGGTGGTGGACAGCCGTGTGTAGGTGTCGGTGGTGGTGCCGGTGAGCAGTCCGATGCGGCGGGCTCCGGCGTCGGCGAGATGGTCGAGCAGATCGAGTACGGCTGCTTCGTGGTCGTTGTCGACCCAGGCGGTGACCGGGAGGGTGCCGGCGGGGCGGCCGTCCGAGACGACGGGGAGCCCTTGCCGGACCAGTTCGGTGACGACTGGATCGTGGTCGGATGGATCGATGACGACCGTGCCGTCGAGGGCGACATTCGACCAGACGTCGTGACGGGAGGTGGCGGGGAGAATCACCAGCGCATAGCCGCGCGCCAGCGCGGCCGAGGTCGCGGCCCTCGCCATTTCGGCGAAGTAGGCGAACTCGGTGAAGGTGAAAGGTTCATCCCCGTACGTCGTCACGGTCAGGCCGATGAGCCCCGACTTTCCGGTACGGAGGGTGCGGGCCGCGGCCGATGGGCGATAGCCCAGTCGGTCGGCGACCTCGCGGACATGCCGGCGGGTGGCGTCCGGGAGCCGGCCTTTCCCGTTGAGCGCGTCGGAGACAGTCGTGATGGAGACACCGGCTGCGGCGGCGACGTCTCGGATGCCCGCCCGACCTTGCCGGCTCCCCCGGCGGGATGTGTCCGTCCGGCTCACCTGGTGCTTCCCTGCTGCTGTCATGGCGAGCCGATAGTAGGGCTCGCATGGACGGTTGGGCCGGTCGCATATGCATTCGTTGACAGGCACGTTTCTGCATGATCATAACCCATCAACTGCCTTGGAAAATAAAGGAGTTGAACGTTACATCTATGCGGTATTGGGTGTCTGGTCGCATGGTCTTGGTGAATGGAGGATGTCTCGAAGAGGTCTCAACTCACCTCTACGGGGGATGCGCGCTACGGAGTGAGCCACCGGCGTGCGCCAGGGAAACGAGCGCTCCCCCTATTCCGGCTCCGGCCGTACGCACCCGCCGCCCATCCTCATAGGGTGAGCAGCAATGGCGCCGGGACCCCGCTCCGGGGTGCCGGATTCCGAGGTGTACGGACGGTCGAGGAGGACCTGCGGTGAGCGAGACGAGCCCCAAGCTGCGCGCCGAACTGGACGGCATCCCCACCTACAAGCCGGGCCGGCCCGCCGCGGCCGGGGGTCCGGCCGCGTACAAGCTCTCGTCCAATGAGAACCCCTACCCGCCGCTGCCCGGGGTGATGGAGAGCACGCTCGCGGCGGCGCACTCCTTCAACCGCTACCCGGACATGGCCTGCACCGGCCTGATGAATGAGCTGGCGGATCGTTTCGGCGTGCCGGTGGGGCATCTGGCGACCGGTACGGGGTCGGTGGGGGTCGCCCAGTCGCTGCTCCAGGCGACCTCGGGCCCGGGCGACGAGGTGATCTACGCCTGGCGGTCCTTCGAGGCGTACCCGATCATCACCCGGATCAGCGGGGCGACCCCGGTGCAGGTGCCGCTGACGGCGGGCGAGGCGCACGATCTCGACGCGATGGCCGGGGCGATCACCGACCGGACCCGGCTGATCTTCGTCTGCAACCCCAACAACCCGACCGGGACCGTGGTCCGCCGGGCCGGGCTGGAGCGTTTTCTCGACCGGGTGCCCTCGGATGTGCTGGTGGTGCTGGACGAGGCGTACCGGGAGTTCATCCGCGACCCCGAGGTGCCCGACGGCGTGGAGATCTACCGCGAGCGCCCGAATGTGGCGGTGCTCCGCACCTTCTCCAAGGCGTACGGCCTGGCGGGGCTGCGGGTCGGCTTCGCCATCGCCCATGAGCCGGTGGCCGCCGCGCTGCGCAAGACGGCGGTGCCCTTCGGGGTGAGCCAGCTCGCCCAGGACGCGGCGGTGGCCTCGCTGCGCGCCGAGGACGAGCTGCTGGGCCGGGTCGGATCGCTGGTCGCCGAGCGGGCCCGGGTGTACGAGGGCCTGGTCAAGCAGGGGTGGACGGTTCCCGAGACCCAGGCGAACTTCGTCTGGCTGCGGCTGGGGGAGCGGACGGGGGAGTTCGCGGAGGCGTGTGAGGGGGCGGGGGTGATGGTGCGGCCCTTCCCGGGGGAGGGGGTTCGGATCACGATCGGTGAGGAAGAGGCCAACGATCTCTTCCTCCGCGCGGCGGAGACCTTCCACCGGGAAGCCCGCTAGGGGGTTTCTTTCGGATCAGGCCGGATCGGTGAGCGGGGTCCGGTGCCGTGGATCGCGAGGCGGAGGAGGGAGCCCACGCGGAGCGCCGGCGACCGACGACAACGCGGCGGGGCGCGGTGCCGGGGTTCGCGAGCCCGGCACGATCCGAAAGAGACGACCCAGCCCCACCCCTGCGGGTGCCGCTCCGCCCGATCCGCCCTTGGAGCCCCCGGCCCGGCCCGGGGCCCGGCTCCCGAGCCCCCTCGGAGCTGTCTCCGGGAGGCGCCCCCGGCGAGGCCGGTTGTGTTCAGCCCGTCCGGCGTTTGAGGACGGGCCCTGTGCCATGGGGGCCCGGCGCGTTGCGGCCCCGGCTCGGGGTCGGCTCTCCTGGGTCTCCCTCTGGGAGGTGCCCCGAGCCGAGGCCGGGTGTGCCGGGGTTTCCGGCGGGGGCCGGGTGTATGGATGCCGTGCCCCGGTCTGCCCGGCGAGGCCGGTTGTGTTCAGCCCGTCCGGCGTTTGAGGACGGACCCCGTGCCATGGGAGCCCCGCACGCTGCGGCCCCGGCTCGGGGTCGGTCCGCACGCTGCGGACCCGCCCGGGGCCGGCCCCTGAGCCCCCGCGCCTCGAAAGCCGGCGAAACCGAGGCGGGCGCGCCCGGTGCTCCTCGGGCACCGGTGGGACCTCGGGGGCGCCCGAAGGTGGCAGGGAGCCTCCCGAGCAGCACCTTTTCCGGTGCCCGCACCCCCCGGGCCCCGGGGGCGATCAGCGGGCGGGCACCCTATTCCACCGCGATCCGGCCGAAGGCCACCCCCCCGGTCATAGGTGTGGTTTTCGCATGAGCCATAATTGCTTGTGAATGTGAACGCGTTCACAAGCGTGTCCTGTTCATCCCGCGATCACTGGGATTATTCAGGCAAACTGCCGCTCGACCTCGTCGATGTAAGGAGATGACGACGTGGACTTGGCTCTGGCGCCGGAAACCTTGGCGCGCTGGCAGTTCGGCATCACCACCGTCTACCACTTCCTCTTTGTCCCGCTCACGATCTCCCTCGCAGCCCTCACCGCCGGTCTCCAGACCGCCTGGGTCCGCACCGAGAACGAGAAGTACCTCAAGGCCACGAAGTTCTGGGGCAAGCTCTTCCTGATCAACATCGCCATGGGTGTCGTCACCGGCATCGTGCAGGAGTTCCAGTTCGGCATGAACTGGTCCGACTACTCCCGCTTCGTCGGCGACATCTTCGGCGCCCCGCTCGCCTTCGAGGCCCTGATCGCCTTCTTCTTCGAGTCCACCTTCATCGGTCTGTGGATCTTCGGCTGGGACAAGCTGCCGAAGAAGATCCATCTGGCCTGTATCTGGATGGTCTCGATCGGCACCATCTGCTCCGCGTACTTCATCCTGGCGGCCAACTCCTGGATGCAGCACCCGGTGGGCTACCGCATCAACGAGGAGCGCGGACGCGCCGAGCTGACCGACTTCGGCCGAGTCCTCACCCAGGACACCGCTGTCGCCCAGTTCTTCCACACCATCACCGCCGCCTTCCTGGTCGGTGGCGCGTTCATGGTCGGCATCGCCGCCTACCACCTGGCGCGCAAGAAGCACATCCCCGTGATGCGGACCTCGCTGAGGCTCGGTCTCGTCACCCTGATCCTCTCCGGACTCCTCACCGCCATCAGCGGCGATGTGCTCGGCAAGGTCATGTTCCGGCAGCAGCCGATGAAGATGGCCGCCGCCGAGGCCCTGTGGGACGGCGAGGCGCCCGCACCCTTCTCGATCTTCGCCTACGGCGATGTCGACGAGGGCCACAACAAGGTCGCCATAGAGATCCCGGGCGTGCTGTCCTTCCTCGCCAACGGCGACTTCGACTCCTATGTCCCCGGTATCAACGACATCAACAAGGCCGAACAGGAGAAGTACGGACCGGGTGACTACCGGCCCAATATCCCGGTCGCCTACTGGGGCTTCCGCTGGATGATCGGCTTCGGCATGGCATCCGTGACCATCGGAGTGCTGGGGCTCTGGCTCACCAGGAAGAGGTTCCTGCTCCCGTCCGCGCTGCGGACCGGCGAGGACGAGGTGCCGCATCTGGTGCTCTTCCGGAAGCCACTGGGGCCCCGCTTCAGCAGGTGGTACTGGATGGTCGCGCTCTGGACCATGACCTTCCCGCTGATCGCCACCTCCTGGGGCTGGATCTTCACCGAGATGGGCCGGCAGCCCTGGGTGGTCTACGGAGTGCTGCGCACCAAGGACGCGGTCTCCCCCGGTGTCTCCCAGGGCGAGGTCCTGACCTCGATGATCATCTTCACCGCCCTCTACGCGGTGCTCGCCGTCATCGAGTTCAAGCTGATGGTCAAGTACGCGAAGGCGGGACCGCCCGAGCTGACCGAAGCGGACCTCAACCCGCCCACCAAGATCGGCGGCGACGACCGTGGCGCCGACCGTCCGATGGCCTTCTCGTACTGAGGCCCTGAGGAGCTGCTGAGTCATGGAACTCCACGACGTCTGGTTTGTGCTGATCGCCGTCCTGTGGATCGGATACTTCTTCCTCGAAGGGTTCGACTTCGGGGTCGGCGTCCTCACCAAACTGCTCGCCCGCGACCGCAAGGAGCGGCGGGTACTGATCAACACCATCGGGCCCGTCTGGGACGGCAACGAGGTCTGGCTGCTCTCCGCGGGCGGTGCCACCTTCGCCGCCTTCCCCGACTGGTACGCCACCCTCTTCTCCGGCTTCTACCTCCCGCTGCTGCTGATCCTGATCTGTCTGATCGTGCGCGGGGTGTCCTTCGAGTACCGCCACAAGCGGCCGGAGGACCAGTGGCAGACCAACTGGGAGAACGCGATCTTCTGGACCTCGCTTCTCCCGGCCTTCCTCTGGGGCGTGGCCTTCGGCAACATCGTCCGCGGTGTGAAGATCGACGCGCAGAAGGAGTACGTCGGCAATGTCTTCGATCTCCTCAACCCCTACTCGCTCCTCGGCGGACTGGTCACGCTGACGCTCTTCACCTTCCACGGCACGGTCTTCGTCGCCCTGAAGACGGTGGGGGACATCCGCACCCGGGCCCGTGCGCTGGCGCTCAGGCTCGGACTGCTCACGGCCGGACTGGCGCTCGTCTTCCTGCTCTGGACCCAGGTCATGCGCGGGGGCGGTGCCAGCTTCGTCGCGATGGTCATCGCGGTGGTGTCACTGGTGGCCGCCATCGTGGCGAACCAGGCGGGGCGCGAGGGCTGGTCGTTCGCCTTCTCCGGACTGACGATCATCGCCGCTGTCGGGATGCTCTTCCTGACGCTCTTCCCGAACGTCATGCCGTCCTCGCTCAATGACGCCTGGAACCTCACGGTCACCAACGCGTCGTCCACCCCGTACACCCTGAAGATCATGACGTGGTGCGCCGGTATCGCCACCCCGCTCGTGCTCGTCTACCAGGGCTGGACGTACTGGGTGTTCCGCAAGCGGATCGGTACGCAGCACATCGCCGACGCCCACTGACCCGCTCCCAGCGATCATGCACACCGGCCGCGCCATCGGCCCCATCGGTCCCATCGGCAGGGGATGTTTCACGTGAAACCGATCGACTTGCGTCTGCTCCGGTACGCCCGGGCCACCCGGGGCTTCCTGCTCGCGGTGGTGCTTCTCGGACTCGCCGGGGCGGCGCTGGTCGTCGCCCAG
Source organism: Streptomyces sp. NPDC001985 (assembly GCF_040296845.1). NCBI lineage: Bacteria > Bacillati > Actinomycetota > Actinomycetes > Kitasatosporales > Streptomycetaceae > Streptomyces > Streptomyces sp. NPDC001985. Next base: position 107,867 of record NZ_JBEOYB010000006.1, on the reverse strand, counting down.
GCGATGCTGATCGCCGAGACCGTGGTGGGAGCCTTCGAGAAGGGTCTGACCGCCTCCGAGCTGACGACCCCGCTGGTCCTGCTGGCGGCGGTCGCCGTCGGCAGGGCGGCGGTCTCCTGGCTGACCGAGCTGGCCGCCCACCGGGCCGGCGCGGCCGTCAAGTCCGAGCTGAGGGAGCGGCTGCTGGTCCGCGCCGCCGAACTCGGACCCGGCTTTCTGAGCCGGCAGCGCACCGGTTCGCTGGTCGCCCTCGCCACCCGGGGCATCGACGCCCTGGACGACTACTTCGCGCGCTATCTGCCCCAGCTCGGTCTCGCGGTCGTGGTGCCGGTGGCCGTGCTGGCGCGCATCGTCACCGAGGACTGGGTCTCCGCCGCGATCATCGTGGTGACGCTGCCGCTGATCCCCGTCTTCATGGTGCTCATCGGCTGGGCCACCCAGAACCGGATGGACCGCCAGTGGCGGCTGCTCTCCCGGCTCTCGGGCCACTTCCTGGATGTGGTCGCCGGGCTGCCCACCCTCAAGGTCTTCGGCCGCGCCAAGGCGCAGGCCGAGTCGATCCGCTCCATCACCTCGGAGTACCGGCGGGCCACCGTGCGCACCCTCCGGATCGCCTTCATCTCCTCCTTCGCGCTGGAGCTGCTCTCCACTCTCTCCGTCGCCCTGGTCGCCGTCACCATCGGCATGCGGCTGGTCCACGGCGACATGGACCTCTACACCGGTCTGGTGATCCTGATCCTGGCCCCCGAGGCGTATCTGCCGATCCGGATGGTGGGGACGCAGTACCACGCGGCGGCCGAGGGGCTGGCGGCGGCCGAGGAGATCTTCACGGTCCTGGAGACCGAGCCGCGCGCCGGCGGCACCCAGCAGGTGCCGACCGTTCCGCGCCTGGAGCTGGAGTCGGTGACCGTCCGGCACACCGGACGCTCCGAACCCTCGCTGGACGCGGCCTCGCTCACCGTGGAGCCGGGGGAGACCGTCGCCCTCGTCGGGCCCAGCGGGATCGGGAAGTCCACCCTCCTCGACGTACTGCTGGGCTTCGCCGAGCCGGCCGAGGGCCGGGTGCGGATCGGCGGCGTCGATCTCCGCCGGCTCGACCGGGACCGCTGGCACGAGCAGATCGCCTGGGTGCCCCAGCGGCCCTATCTTTTCGCCGGGACGGTCGCCGAGAACGTACGGCTGGCCCGGCCCGACGCCGACGACGCCGCTCTGGCGGACGCGCTGCGGGACGCCGGGGCGTACGACTTCGTCAGCGCGCTCCCGCAGGGGGCGAGGACCCCGCTCGGCGAGGACGGCGCCGGGCTCTCCGCCGGTCAGCGGCAGCGGCTCGCGCTGGCCAGGGCGTTTCTCGCCGACCGTCCGGTGGTGCTGCTCGACGAGCCGACGGCCGCCCTGGACGGCGAGACCGAGGCCGGTCTCGTCGAGGCGGTGCGGCGGCTGACCCGGGGGCGGACCGTGCTGCTGGTGGTCCACCGCCCCGCCCTGCTCGCCGTGGCGGACCGGGTGGTCACCCTCACCCGCCGCCCCGCCTCCGTACCGGAGCCGCGCCGGTCCGCCACCGCCGCGAGCGGCCCCGGCGACCCGCTCCAGCCGGCCTCGGCGGCGGTGCCGGTGGACGAGGAGCTGTACGCCTTCACCAGCGCCGGCGGGTCCAGCGGGCCCACCGAGCCCGCGCTGACCCGCGTACGGAACGCCGCCCGGAAGCAGCGGGCGCGGTTCCGGCTGGGACTGTTCCTCGGCAGCCTCGCCCTGGGCTCGGCCGTGGGGCTCATGGCCGTCTCCGGCTATCTCATCTCCCGCGCCTCCGAGCAGCCGCCCGTGCTCTATCTGATGATGGCCGTGACGGCGACCCGCGCCTTCGGCATCGGCCGCGCCGTCTTCCGCTACGCCGAACGGCTGGTCTCCCACGACGCCGTGCTGCGGATGCTCGCCGATCTGCGGGTCGCGGTCTACCGCCGGCTGGAGCGGATCGCCCCCGCCGGGCTGCGCCGGAGCAGGCGCGGCGATCTGCTCTCCCGGCTGGTCGCGGATGTGGACGCCCTCCAGGACTACTGGCTGCGCTGGCTGCTCCCCGTCGGCGCCGCCATCGCCGTGAGCGCCGCCTCGATCGGCTTCACCGTCTGGCTGCTGCCCGAGGCCGGGGCGGTGCTCGCCGCCGGACTGCTGGCCGCGGGCCTCGCGGTTCCGCTGCTCAGCGGCGCGGTCGCCCGCCGGGCCGAGCGACAGCTCGCCCCGGCGCGCGGGGTGCTCTCCACCCGGCTGGTGGATCTGCTGCGCGGTACGGCGGAGCTGACCGTCGCCGGAGCGCTGGCCCGGCGTCTCGACGGCGCCCGGGATGCCGACCGCCGGCTGACCGCCATCGCCTCCCGCACCGCCGCCGCCACCGCGCTCGGCAGCGGACTCACCGCGCTCGCCTGCGGGCTGACCGTGGTCCTCGCCACGCTCGCCGGGGTACGGGCGGTGGCCGATGGACGGCTCGACGGAGTCCTGCTCGCCGTGGTCGTGCTCACCCCGCTCGCCGCTTTCGAGGCGGTCACCGCCCTGCCGCTGGCCGTGCAGTACCGGCAGCGGGTCAAGCGGAGTGCCGAGCGGGTGTACGAGGTGCTGGACGCACCCGTCCCCGTAGAGGAGCCGGAGCGGCCGGCCGCACCTCCCGCGTCGGCGTTCCCGCTCCGGGTGCGGGGGCTGCGGGCGCGGTATCCGGAAGGGGAGCGCGACGCGCTCGCCGGGCTCGATCTGACCCTCACGGCGGGCAGCCGGGTCGCCGTCGTCGGCACCTCCGGCTCCGGCAAGACCACTCTCGCGCAGGTCCTGCTCCGCTTCCTGGACGCCCGGGCGGGCAGCTACACCCTCGGCGGAACGGACGCAGGAGCGCTGGACGGGGACGAGGTCCGCCGGCTGGTCGGGCTCTGCGCTCAGGACGCCCATCTGTTCGACAGTTCCGTACGGGAGAACCTCAAGCTCGCCCGTACCGACGCGACCGAGGACGAGCTGCGCCGGGTCCTCGCGGAAGCCCGGCTGCTGGAGTGGGTCGACGAGCTGCCCGACGGGCTGGACACCCTGGTCGGCGAGCACGGTGCCCAGCTCTCCGGCGGGCAGCGGCAGCGGCTGGCCCTGGCCCGGGCGCTGCTCGCGGACTTCCCGGTGCTGGTCCTGGACGAGCCCGCCGAGCACCTCGATCTGGCGACCGCCGACGCCCTCACCGCCGACCTGCTGGCGGCCACCGAGAGCCGTACGGCGCGGGGCGCGGCCACCGTGCTGATCACGCACCGGCTGCGCGGGCTCGACGCCGTGGACGAGATCGTCGTACTGGAGGACGGGCGGGCCGTGCAGCGCGGGACCTATGCGGAGCTGGCGCGGGTGGACGGGCCGCTGCGGCGGATGGTGGAGCGGGAGCGGGAAGCGGACCGGCTCGGGGAGCGGCTCGCGCGGGCCGCCGGCTGACCGGCTCCCGGCCCCGGGAGGACGGACGGTGCGGCCTCCCGGGGCCGGGAGGCCGGGCCGCCCGGTTCGAACAGCCGGTCATGGGCGGGTCGGCCGACTTTCCTCCCCAAATGGGAATTACTAGGCTCACGGACATGACCGTGCCCGAACCGAAGGACCCGAGCGGTCCACGGGAGCCGTTCGACGCCGTGACCTCGGCGGCGCGCAGCCTCCAGGGCCTGTCCACCGATCTCACCGCACGGGTGCCGCAGCTCCTGGAGGCCATGCGCTCCGTCGGGACCGGGCTGGAGCTGCACTCCACCCTCGACCGGATCTGCGAGACCGCCGCCGAGCTGGCCGGCGCCCGCTACGCCGCGATCGGGGTCGTGGACGAGGAGGGCCGAGGGCTCGCCGACTTTGTGACCCATGGTGTCGGCGAGGACGTGGCGCGGCGGATCGGCCGCCGGCCCGACGGACACCGGGGCCTGCTCGGCGCGCTGATCCACGATCCCGCGCCCCTCCGGCTCGCGGATCTGACCTCCGATCCGCGTTTCGCCGGATTCCCTCCGGGCCATCCCTCGATGCGGACCTTCCTCGGTGTGCCCATCCGGGTCCAGGGGGAGATCTTCGGCAATCTCTATCTGGCGGAGAAGGCCGATGGCGCGTTCAACGACTACGACCTCCACATGGTGCGGGTGCTCGCCACGGAGGCCGGGATCGCCATCGGCAACGCCCGGCTCTACGAGGCCGCCCGCCAGCGTGAGCGCTGGATCGACGGGTCGGTCGCCGTGACCACCGCCCTGCTCTCGGGCGGTGACGCCGACGACGCCCTGACCGTCGTCGCCGAGCAGGCCCGCCGACTCGCCGACTCCGCCGCCGGAGTGGTGATGCTGCCCGCCGCGGACGGCGGCCTCGAAATCGTCGCCGTCGCCTCCGACCTCCCCGTCAGCGATCTGATGGGGATGGTCGTTCCCGCCGAGAGCCCGGTGGCCACCCGGCTGCTCGCCGGGGAGGCGGTGTTCGTCGCGGACGCGGCCACCGACGCGCGTCTGGTCACGAGGTCGGCGGATCGGTACGGCCCGAGCATGATGCTGCCGCTGCACAGCGGCGGCCGGGTGCTGGGCGCGCTCGCCACCCCCCGGGCCCGTGGCGCGCGTCAGTTCAGCGAGGCGGAACGGACCCTGGCCACCCAGTTCGCCTCCCAGGCCGCGCTGGCGCTGATCATGGCCGAGGCACAGCGGGACCGGGAGCGGCTCGCGGTGTACGAGGACCGCGACCGCATCGCCCGCGATCTGCACGATCTGGTGATCCAGCGGCTCTTCGCCACCGGGATGATGCTGGAGGGCGCCCAGCGCAAGTCGGTCACCCCGGCGGTGCAGGACGGGGTCGGCAAGGCCGTGGACGAGCTGGACGTGACCATCCAGGAGATCCGTACGGCGATCTTCGCCTTGCAGCAGGGCCCGGCGGAGGCGCCGTCCGGGCTGCGCACCCGCGTACTGCGGGAGATCAACATGGCGGCCGTGCCGCTCGGTTTCAAGCCCGGGCACCGGTTCGCCGGGCCGGTGGACTCCCTTGTCGGCGAGCTGACCGGGAAGAATCTGATCGCCGCGCTGCGGGAGGCGCTCTCCAACGCCTTCCGGCACGCCCGCGCGTCCCGGATCGAGGTCGTGGTGGACGCGACGGTGCGGCTGCCCGACGGTTCCGGCGGGGTGCGGCTGACGGTCGCCGACGACGGGGTGGGCATCGCGCCCGGCGGCCGGCGCAGCGGGCTGCGGAACCTCGCCCGGCGCGCCGAGTCGCTCGGCGGTTCGAGCGTCTGCGGCCCGGGGATCGGCGAGGGCGGGCAGGGGACGACGGTGAGCTGGGAGGCCCCGCTGTAGTGGCGGGCCGGGGCGGAAGCGGCCGGCCGTCGTGGCGGCGGGGCCGTGCGCGTGGTCAGTGGTTCCGGAGGGCGGGGAGGTCGCGGAGGATCTCCTCGATGACGACCGCGACACCGTCGTCGTTGTTGGCGTCGGTCCGGCCGGAGGCGGCGGCGAGCACGGCGGGGTGGGCGTTGCCCATCGCGTACGAGGTGCCCGCCCAGGTCAGCATCTCGACATCGTTGGGCATGTCGCCGAAGGCGACGACCTCGTCCGCCGAGATGCCGCGCTCGGCGCAGCAGAGCGCCAGGGTGCTGGCCTTGCTCACACCCAGGCCGCTGATCTCCAGCAGGGACGAGGGGCTGGAGCGGGTGATCGAGCAGAGCGTCCCGGCGGCGGCGCGGGCCAGGGCGAGAAACGCGTCGGGCTCCAGCTCGGAGTGGTGGGCGAGCAGCTTGAGCACCGGGCTGCCGGTGCCCGGGGACTCCTCGTGGAGCAGCTTCTCGGCGACCGCGACGATCGAGCCGGGGTCGTGGGACTGCTGGCGGGGGTAGTCCGGCTCGTTGTGGAAGCCCACGGTCGTCTCGATCCCGAACGTGGTGCCCGGGGCGGCAGCCCGCAGGGCCTCGACGACCCGGAGTGCGGTCTCCCGCCCGATGTCGTGGACCTTCAGCACCCGTCCGTTGTCGTGCAGGTCGACCACGGCGGCACCGTTGGCGCAGATGGCCAGGCCGTGGCCGTGGACATGGGCGCTGACGACGCTCATCCAGCGGGCCGGACGGCCGGTGACGAAGAAGACCTCTATACCGGCTTCCTCGGCCGCGGCGAGGGCGGCGACGGTGCGCTGGGAGACCGTTTTGTCGTCCCGCAGCAGCGTGCCGTCCAGGTCGGTGGCGATCAGCCGGGGGACTGCGGCCACGGGCGAGGGATCGGTAGCTGAGGTCACCGGTCCATTCTCCCGTACGCGTCGTACGTGCGTGCGTGCGGGAGGGCGCACGGACGGGCCGCCGGTTTTCCCCGGCCCGGGTCGGTCCGCCCCGCCCGCGTACCCTCGGGCCCATGCGACTGAGCACCGTGATCCTTCCTGTCCGCAGCTGGCTCCACGGGGGCCGTGACGAGTGGCTCCGCGCGGAGCAGCTCGGCTTCCACACCGCGTACACCTATGACCATCTGTCGTGGCGCACTTTCCGCGACGGTCCCTGGTACGGGGCGCTCCCGACCCTCACGGCCGCCGCCGGGGCGACGGAGCGGATGCGGCTGGGGACTCTGGTCACCTCGCCGAACTTCCGCCATCCGGTGACCCTGGCCAAGGAGCTGATCTCGCTGGACGATCTGTCGGGCGGCCGGGTCACGCTCGGGATCGGGGCCGGCGGCACGGGGTTCGACGCGACGGTGCTGGGGCAGGAGGCGTGGACGCCGAAGGAGCGGGCCGACCGGTTCGGCGAGTTCCTCCCGCTGCTGGACCGGCTGCTGACCGAACCCTCGGTCACCAGCGAGGGGGCGTTCTACTCGGCGGTCGAGGCGCGCAATGTCCCCGGCTGTGTGCAGCGGCCCCGGCTGCCCTTCGCGGTCGCGGGGAACGGCCCGCGCGGGATGCGGCTCGCGGCCGAGTACGGGCAGGCGTGGGTGACCACCGGAGATCCGGCGATCTTTGAGACGGGTACGCCGGAGGATTCCGTGGAGGCGCTCCGCGAGCAGCTCTCCCGGCTGGGCAAGGCGTGTGCCCAGGCCGGGCGGGAGGAGGAGCCGGAGAAGATCCTGCTCACGGGCTTCACGCCGGACCGGGACGCTCCGATGCGGTCGCTGGACGCCTTTGTGGACTTCGCGGGCCGCCACTTCGAGCTGGGCTTCACCGAGCTGGCGATCCACGCCCCGATCCCGGACTCGGACTTCGCCGCCGACCGGACGGTCTTCGAGCGGATCGCGACGGAGGCCCTCGCCCAGCTCACCGGCTGAGCCGGGCCGGACCCGAGGCACCGGCCCCCCGGCCCGGGCCCCGGCCCCGGTCCGGTCCCGGCCCCGGAGGGGTCGGTCCCGGTCCCGGTCCGCAGCCGGCCCCGGTAGGCCGGGCAGTCGCACGGGCGGCTCCGGAGGGCCGGCCGGCTCCTCCCGGGCGTATCCGCTTCTTTTCAGGAGATCGGAGTGGACCGGCGCGACCCGCCCGGCCCGGCCCCGCCGTCGCCGAGATTTTCCTGTCCCCCAGGTTTGCTCCACAGACAACACGGGTTATCCACAGGCGGCTTGGCGATTCTGTGGACAACAGCCTTGCGAATTAACCGTTTTGATCAAAGAAGTTCCCTTCATTGGTATTTGGGGCAAGGGCGTCCAAAGTCCTGCTCTGTAGCTCGCGTTCGGTGGCCGCTGTGATGAAACGGGCCGTGTTCTCCCCGCCAACCAGGGCCTCCACGGCCCGTACCGTCTCCGGCGGCAGACGCACCGGGCGGGTCTCCCCGGCCGGTACGGGGCCCTCCTCCGCCGACAGGCTTCTGCGGAGGTGCCGGGTGGCGAAGGTCCGCATGGCCCGGGCCAGTTCGGCGTCGACGGTCTGCTGGGCGAGCGGGCGCAGCCGCCGCACCAGGGCCGCCGCCTCGACCGCGTCCTCCTCCGTCGGAGGGCGGTGTCCGAGGAGACGGTCGAAGACATGCTCGGTGGTGAACTCCAGGAAACGGGCCGCGATGTGCTCCACCTGGCCGCGAACCTCCCGCAGATGCACCGAGATCGCCTTCAGCGGCACCCCCGCCGCGTGCAACTCGGCCGCCACCGCCAGCTCCTGGGGACTCGGCACCAGGAACTCGTCGTCCCGCCCCGGGACGGACTCCAGCACCCCCAGCTCCACCGCGTCCGCCACGGCGTCGTCGTCGGCGGTGCCGCCGAACGCCTCCGCCAGCTCCGGACGGGTGATCCGGGCCGTCTCCTCGTCCGTCCACGGGCCGTGGACCTCGGCCACCAGGCCGAGCACCCCGCCGAGACCCCGCCCGGCGTCCCACGCCTCCAGCAGCTCCCTGATGGACGCCAGGGTGTAGCCCCGGTCGAGCAGCCCGGCGATCTGCCGCAGCCGCGCCAGATGGGCCGAGCCGTAGACATTGGACCGGCCGCGCCGCTCCGGCTTCGGCAGCAGCCCTCGGTCCTGGTAGGCGCGGATTGTGCGGACCGTGGCGCCGCTGCGGTGGGCCAGATCCTCGATGCGGTACTCGATCCGGGGCTCCGCCCCCTTCCCGGCCGGGCTCACAGCGGAGGGTCCAGCCGGGCGACGGCCCGCAGAGCCTTCGGCGCGAACCGGGACAGCAGCCGGGCGACCCGGGCCTCCGGGGTCACCGGCACCACCGCCCGGTCGCGCACCACCGCGCGCAGAACGGCGTCCGCGACCTTCTCCGGGGGGTAGTCGCGCCGGCTGTAGAGCCGGGCGGCCCGCTCGCGCAGCCGGCTCTCCTCCGCCGCGTCGACCCCGACGAAACGGGCGGTGGCCGCGATATTGGTGTTGACCAGCCCCGGACAGATCGCCGAGACCCCGATCTCCCGCCCCGCCAGCTCGGCCCGCAGACATTCGCTGAGCATCAGCACCGCGGCCTTCGACGCGCTGTACGCGGGCAGGCCCTTGGTCGGCTGGAAGGCGGCCGCCGACGCGATGTTGACGATATGGCCGCCCTGACCACGCTCCGCCATCTGCCGGCCGAAGAGCCGGCAGCCGTGGATCACACCCCACAGATTGACGTCGAGAACCCTCCTCCACTCCTCGACACCGGTCTCCAGCAGCGGCCCGGACACCCCGATGCCCGCGTTGTTGACCAGGACATCGACCACTCCGTACGTGTCGGCGACCCTGGCCGCGAGCTTCTCCATCGCCTCCGCGTCACCGACGTCCACCACCTCGGCCCAGGCGTCGGGCGCACCCCTGAGACGGGCCGCGCCGACCGTCGCCGCCGCTCCCTCCGCGTTCCGGTCCACGGCCACGATCCGCGCCCCGGCCCCGGCGAACGCGAGCGCCGTGGCCCGGCCGATACCGCTGGCCGCGCCCGTCACCAGGACCAGCCGGCCGCCGAACCGCTCGCCGTACACCCCTGGTGCCGCGGCCGGCCGCCGGGCCGCCGACCCGCCCTCCGCGGCATTGGCGAACCCGCCGATCCAGTCGGCGAGCTGGTCGGGCCGGGTGCGCGGCGCCCAGTGGCGGGCGGCCAGGGTGCGCCGGGTCAGCTCCGGCACCCACCGCTCCAGGTCGTCGTGGAGCCGCTCGGAGAGGAAGGCGTCCCTCGTCGGGGTGATGAGCTGGACCGGGACATGGGCGTGCGCGTCCGCGCGGGGACGGGACAGCCGGGCGCGGACATTGTCGCGGTAGAGCCAGGCCCCGTGCGCGGCGTCCCGCGGCAGCGACGCCGTCGGGTAGTCGCCCCTGTCCACCTTCTCCAGCCGCTCCAGCGCCCTCGGCCACCGCCGGCCCAGCGGTCCGCGCCAGGCCAGCTCGGGCAGGACCGGGGTGTGCAGCATCAGGACGTACCACGATCTGATGCCCTGGCCGAGGAGCTGGGCCGCGCGGCGGGGGGTCGGCCGGGCAGCCCGCGCTCTGATCCAGTGTCCGAAGTGGTCCAGCGACGGGCCGGAGACCGAGGTGAACGAGGCGATCCGCCCCCGGGTCCGCCGCACCGTGACGAACTCCCAGGACTGCACCGAGCCCCAGTCGTGGCCCACCAGATGCACCGGGCGGTCCGGGCTCACCGCGTCGGCGACCGCGAGGAAGTCGTCCGTCAGCTTCTCCAGCGTGAAGCCGCCGCGCAGGGGCCTCGGCGCGGAGGACCGGCCATGGCCCCGGACGTCGTACAGCACCACATGGAAACGGCCGGCCAGCCGCCCGGCCACCTCGGACCAGACCTCCTTGCTGTCCGGATAGCCGTGGACGAGTATCACCGTGGGCCGCGCGGGGTCGCCCAGTTCGGCGACACACAGCTCGATACCGCCCGTACGCACCCAGCGCTCCCGCGCTCCCCGCACACCCACGTGATCTCCCGCCACCGGAACCCCGGTGACCCCACCGGGAGTTCATCCACCACCGCCGAGATTCGCCGGGCCCCTCCCCTGGCCCGCGGTCGTGCGCAGTACGCAGCCGTAACGTGACACAGATGAATGTGACAATCCCCGGCGGCTGCGTCAAGAGCCGGTCCCCGCCCTGGGGAAAACCCTCCCGCCCGGGTCTCACGCCCCTAGGGGGAGTACCTCTGGAGTCGGAGACCGATCCAGCCGTCCAGACTGACGCCCCGCGCGCGGGGCGCCACTACCGTCGGAACGTGACTGTGATCGTGACCGAAAGCCTGAGCATGCGGTACCCCCGGGTGACCGCTCTTGACCGGCTCTCCTTGGACATCGGACCGGGTGTGACCGGTCTGGTGGGTGCCAACGGGGCCGGCAAGTCGACGTTGATCAAGATCCTGCTGGGTCTCTCCCCCGCCACGGAGGGCCGGGCCGCCGTGCTCGGCCTGGATGTCGCCACCAGCGGCCCCGCCATCCGCGAGCAGGTCGGATACATGCCCGAGCACGACTGCCTGCCGCCCGATGTCTCGGCCACCGAGTTCGTCGTCCACATGGCGCGCATGTCCGGACTCCCGTCGTCCGCCGCCCGTGAGCGGACCGCCGACACCCTGCGCCACGTCGGCCTCTACGAAGAGCGCTACCGCCCCATCGGCGGCTACTCGACGGGCATGAAGCAGCGGGTCAAGCTCGCGCAGGCCCTGGTGCACGACCCCAAGCTGGTCCTGCTGGACGAGCCCACCAACGGACTCGACCCGGCCGGCCGGGACGAGATGCTCGGCCTCATCCGCCGCATCCACACCGACTTCGGCATATCGGTCCTGGTCACCTCGCACCTCCTCGGCGAACTCGAACGCACCTGCGACCATGTCGTCGTCATCGACGGCGGCTCCCTGCTGCGCTCCAGCTCCACCAGCGAGTTCACCCAGAACACCACCACCCTCGCCGTCGAGGTCACCGACAGCGACGAACACCCCGACGGCACCGCCGCGCTCCGGGAGGGGCTGGCCTCGGCCGGAATCACCTTCCACACGACCGCGGAGGAAGGGCTGCCCGGAGCCGGGCACATCCTGCTGATCGAGGCGGAGGGCGAGAAGACCTACGACGTGGTGCGCGACACGGTGGCCGGCCTCGGCCTCGGTCTCGTACGCATGGAACAGCGGCGCCACCACATAGCGGAGGTCTTCCGGCCGGACGCGGCCGCCCAGGGCGCGGGCCGGCCCGCCGGGGTCCAGGACCAGTCGACGGAGGCGCAGACCCGATGAGCACCCAGACCCCGGGGACGGCCCCCGACTCCACCCGTATCCACAACATCGGATACCGCAACTACGAGGGCCGGCGCCTCGGCCGCGCCTATGTGCGCCGCTCGCTGTACTCGCAGTCCCTCCGGGGCGCCTACGGACTGGGCCGCTCGGCCAAGTCCAAGGTGCTGCCGATGATCCTCTTCGCGGTGATGTGCCTTCCCGCGGCGATCATCGTCGCGGTCGCCGTGGCCACCAAGTCCACCGAGCTGCCGCTGGAGTACACCGCGTACGCGCTCTTCACCCAGCCGGTCATCGGGCTCTATCTCGCCTCCCAGGCGCCGCAGTCGGTCTCCCGGGACCTCCGGTTCAGGACGGTTCCGCTGTACTTCTCGCGCCCGCTGGAGCGGGCCGACTACGTCCTCGCCAAGTACGGCGCCATGGCGTCGGCCCTGTTCATCCTCACCGCCGCGCCGCTGGTGATCCTCTACGCGGGCGCGCTGCTGGCGAAGATGGACTTCACCGACCAGACGACAGGCTTGGGGCAGTCCTTGGTCTCCGTGGCGCTCATGTCGGTGCTCTTCGGCGGGATCGCCCTGGTGCTGGCGGCGCTCACCCCGCGCCGCGGCTTCGGCGTCGCCGCGATCATCGCGACCCTGACCATCTCCTCCGTCGCCGTGACGGTGATCCAGGAGATCGCCCGGTCGACCGACTCGATCGATGTGATCAAGTGGTTCGGTCTCTTCTCGCCGACCACCCTCATCGACGGTGTGCAGACCGCGTTCCTCGGGGCCACCTCGGGCTTCCCCGGCGAGGCCGGGCCGGACGCCGCGTTCGGAGTGCTCTATCTGCTGGTCGTCCTCGCGTTCATCGCCGGTTCGTACGCCGTCCTGATGCGCCGTTACCGAAAGGCCGGGCTGTGACCACCATCCATATCGAGAACGCCTCGCGGTGGTTCGGAAACGTGGTGGCCGTCAACGACGTCACCATGACCATCGGCCCCGGTGTCACCGGGCTGCTCGGCCCCAACGGGGCGGGCAAGTCCACTCTGATCAACATGATGGGCGGCTTCCTCGCCCCCTCCACGGGCCGGGTCACGCTCGACCAGCAGCCGATCTGGCGCAACGAGTCCGTCTACACGCAGATCGGCGTCGTGCCGGAGCGGGAGGCGATGTACGACTTCCTCACCGGGCGCGAGTTCGTCGTCGCCAACGCCGAACTGCACGGTCTGAGCGCCAGGGAGGCCCAGCACGCGCTGGCCACGGTCGAGATGGAGTACGCGCAGGACCGCAAGATCTCCACGTACAGCAAGGGCATGCGCCAGCGGGTGAAGATGGCGTCCGCGCTGGTCCACGACCCGTCGGTGCTGCTTCTCGATGAGCCGTTCAACGGCATGGACCCGCGTCAGCGCATGCAGCTCATGGAACTGCTGCGGCGTATGGGCGCCACGGGCCGCACCGTGCTCTTCTCCTCCCATATCCTGGAGGAGGTCGAGCAACTCGCCTCGCACATCGAGGTGATCGTCGCCGGCCGCCACGCCGCCTCCGGTGACTTCCACAAGATCCGCCGGCTGATGACGGACCGCCCGCACCGCTATCTCGTCCGCTCCAGCGACGACCGCGCGCTCGCCGCCGCCCTGATCGCCGACCCCTCCACGGCCGGTATCGAGGTGGATGTCACCGAGGGCGCGCTGCGGGTCCAGGCCGTCGACTTCGGCCGGTTCACCGAGTTGCTCCCCAGGGTGGCGCGGGACAACTCCATCCGCCTGCTCACGGTCTCGCCCTCGGACGAGTCCCTCGAATCGGTCTTCTCGTACCTCGTAGCGGCCTGAAAGGAGCTGTGACGTCATGTACAACCCCACAGTCGCCCGGCTCACCTACCGGGCCCTGCTCGGCCGGCGCCGTGCGGCGATTCTCTTCGTCCTTCCCGCCCTGCTGCTGGTCATGGCCGTCGCCGTCCGCAGTTTCAACGGCGCGGACGACCAGATAGCCGCCGACCTCCTCGGCGGGTTCGCCATCGCCGCGATGGTGCCGCTGATCGGAGTGATCGCCGGCACCGGTGCGATCGGACCCGAGATCGACGACGGCTCGATCGTCTATCTGCTCTCCAAGCCGGTGAGCCGGTCGACGATCATCTTCACCAAGCTGATCGTCGCCATCTCCGTGACGATGGCCTTCTCCGCGATACCCACCCTCATCGCCGGGTTCATCCTCAACGGCAACGGCCAGCAGGTCGCCATCGCGTACATGGTCGCGGCGCTCGTCGCCTCGATCGCCTACAGCGCGCTCTTCCTGCTGCTCGGCACGGTCAGCCGGAACGCGGTCGTCATCGGTCTGATCTACGCCATCGTCTGGGAGAGCCTCTTCGGCAGCCTGGTCAGCGGCGCGCGCACGCTGAGCGTGCAGCAGTGGGCGCTCTCGCTCGCGGAGCGGATCGCCGGCGAGGGCCTGATCGGCTCGGACGTCGGGCTGCCGCTCGCCGTGACCCTGCTGGCCGTCGTCACCGTGGTGGCGACCTGGTACGCGGGGCAGAAGCTGCGGGTGCTGAAGCTCGCGGGCGAGGAGTAGGAAGCGCGCCCGCGCCCGCGTCCCCGCCTCTTGTTCCGGTGTCGGTGTCGGTGCCGGTGCCCCGGAGTCCGCGCCCACGGCCCCTGTCCGGATCACCGGGCGGGGGCCGGCGCGTGGGGGCGGGACCAAAACCGGTGGCGCGGAGCCCGGGGCCGGGGGCACAGTGAGGGAACCGGGAGTACACCCGTACGACCGGTGTCACCGGCCGGGAGAGGAGCACGACGATGACCCGGTACGCGGGTACGCCGGGCTTCTCGCAGGGCGGCGGAGGGCAGCGCGCGGAGTAGCGGTCGACCGCTCCGCTGCCCGGGAGCCGCTGCCCGGGGGGCGGTCGCTTCGAGCGCGCGTGAGCGCGGACCGCCCCTCCCGGAGGCCGGGGCCTCCCGGGGCTGGACCTCTTCCGGAGCCGGGGCCTCCCGGGGCTGGACCCCTTCCTGGGGTGGCCCCCTTTCCGGGGTGGCCCCCTTCCAGGGGTTGGACCGCCTCCGGATGGGGGACGCCGGGATCGGCCGGAGCCGCGGGCTCAGCCCCGCAGCAGGCTCTCCAGCGTCACCGCTATGCCGTCGTCGTCGTTGGACGCCGTGACCTCCGACGCCACCGCCTTCAGTTCGGCGTGCGCGTTGGCCATGGCCACACCCCGGGCCGCCCAGGCGAACATCGGGATGTCGTTCGGCATGTCGCCGAAGGCGATCGTGTCCGCCGCGCGGACCCCCAGACGGCGGGCCGCCAGGGAGAGCCCGGTGGCCTTGGTGAGGCCGAGGGGAAGCATCTCCACCACTCCGGCGCCCGCCAGCACCACATCCACCAGACCGCCGACCGTCTGCCGTGCGGCCCGGGTGAGGGCGTCGTCGTCGAGGGTGGGGTGCTGGATGTAGATCTTGTTCAGCGGGGCCGACCACAGCTCGGCCTCGTCGGTGAGGGCCACCACCGGGAGCGGCCCGTCATGGACCGCGTAACCGGGGCTGACCAGCACCTGGCCGTCGAGCCCGTCACGGCTCGCCGCCAGCGCCAGCGGGCCGACCTCGGCCTCCAGCTTGGCCAGCGCCAGCCCGGCGAGCTGACGGTCCAGCGTCACCGAGGTCAGCAGCCGGTGCTCGCCCGCGTGGTAGAGCTGCGCGCCCTGCCCGCAGACCGCGAGACCCTCGTAGCCGAGGTCGTCCAGTATGTACCGGGTCCATGGCACGGAACGGCCGGTGACGACGATGTGCGCCGCACCCGCCGCGGTGGCCGCGGCGAGCGCGTCACGGGTGCGCCGGGAGACCGTCCCGTCGGCGCGCAGCAGCGTGCCGTCGAGGTCGGTCGCGATCAGCGGATACGGAAACGGGTGCGGGGGCGGGGTGACGGGCGCGGCCGGGCTCACTGGGCGATCGGCTCCAGGATCTCCCGGCCACCGAGGTAGGGACGCAGCACCGGCGGCACCCGCACCGAGCCGTCGGCCAGCTGGTGGTTCTCCAGGATCGCCACGATCGTGCGCGGTACGGCGCAGAGCGTGCCGTTCAGCGTCGACAGCGGCTGGACCACCTTCTTGCCGTCCCGGCTCTCCCGCATCCGGATCGACAGCCGGCGGGCCTGGAAGCTGTTGCAGTTCGAGGCCGAGGTCAGCTCGCGGTACTTGCCCTGGGTCGGAATCCACGCCTCGCAGTCGTACTTGCGCGAGGCGGAGGCCCCGAGGTCGCCGGTGGCGACATCGATCACCTGGAAGGGCAGCTCAAGGCCGGTCAGCCACTGCTTCTCCCACTCCAGCAGCCGCTGGTGCTCGGCCTCCGCGTCCTCCGGGGCCACGTACGAGAACATCTCGACCTTGTCGAACTGGTGCACACGGAAGATGCCCCGGGTGTCCTTGCCGTAGGTGCCGGCCTCGCGGCGGTAGCACGGGGAGAACCCCGCGTACCGCAGCGGCAGCTTCTCGGCCTCGATGATCTCGTCCATGTGGTACGCGGCGAGGGGGACCTCGGAGGTGCCGACCAGGTAGTAGTCGTCCTTCTCCAGGTGGTAGACGTTCTCGGCGGCCTGGCCGAGGAAGCCCGTGCCCTCCATGGCGCGCGGGCGGACCAGCGACGGGGTCAGCATCGGGATGAAGCCGGCCTCGGTGGCCTGGGCGATGGCCGCGTTCACCAGGGCCAGCTCCAGCAGGGCGCCGACACCGGTGAGGTAGTAGAAGCGCGAGCCGGACACCTTGGCGCCGCGCTCGACGTCGATGGCGCCCAGCGCCTCGCCCAGCTCCAGGTGGTCCTTGGGCTCGAAGCCCTCGGCCGCGAAGTCCCGGATGGTGCCGTGCGTCTCCAGGACGACGAAGTCCTCCTCGCCGCCGACCGGGACGTCCTCGTGGACGATGTTCCCCAGCCGGAGCAGCAGGCCGCGGGCCTCCTCGTCGGCCTCGTGCTGTGCGGCGTCGGCGGCCTTGACATCGGCCTTGAGCTGCTCGGCGCGGATCAGCAGCTCGGCGCGCTCCTCGGGAGAGGCCTTGGGGATGAGCTTGCCGAGCTGCTTCTGCTCGGAGCGCAGCTCGTCGAAGCGGAGCCCGGACGACCTGCGCCGCTCGTCGGCGGAGAGCAGGGCGTCGACGAGATCGACATCCTCTCCACGGGCGCGCTGGGAGGCGCGGACACGGTCGGGGTCCTCACGGAGCTGGCGAAGGTCAATCACCCCACCAGGCTACCGGTGCGTGCTCACCGCCCCGCCACTCGTTATAGCCATGCACGGCATTTCGGCCTAATTGATGCTCTTTGCCGGTTTATCGGTGGAGGGCTCGGACTCGCGCGGACGGGCGCCCGATAAACACCATGCCATGGGCCGGCGACGGGCGGGAATCGAGGAGGGAGCGGGCCGCCGGGACGGCCGGAAGGGATCTGCATCCCTTGCGGAACGGGGGACTTGGGTCGGGCTTGTCCACAGGTGGAGGGAGTTCCGAAAAGTTATCCACAGGCTGTGCGGAAAAGTTGTGGATCGTGGAAGTGATCATTCCGTGGGTGTGGCGAAGGTCCGGTGATTCCTCTCCCAAACCCACCCCACTCCCTCATTCGGGTGGGAATTGCTCGCTCCAAAGAGTTGATCAATGAAATGAAGGTGACGGGAGCGGGGTGGCGCCGGTCGGCCGGCCTGTGGAGGGGGGTGGTGCGAGCGGGCCGATTTATCGACTGAGAGGCCGTGAGATGTCGACTTGTCCCCAGGTTGGAGGGTGACCTGTGGATAACTCTGTGGATGCGGAAATCAGCAGGTCGGGCAGGACCGGGGTGGACGGCTCGGCCGCCCGCGCCGCCCCGCGTGAGCCCTCGCGGCGGCCTGTGCCGGCCCGCGCCGGTCTTCGCGCCGGGCTGCGTCCAGCCGCCCGGGCCGCCCCGCGTTCAGCCGCTCGCGCGGCCGTCCTGGGAGCGCGTCAGCCAGTCCGACGCCTCCGTGAAGTCGGCGTCCGATGTCCCCGCACGCGGCGGACGCACATCCTCCACCGCGACCCCGGCTCTCGGATACGAGCCCAGGAAGCGCACATTCGGGCAGATCCGCTTCAGTCCCATGAGCGCCTCCGCGACCCGGCGCTCGGAGATATGGCCCTCGGCGTCCACCGCGAAGCAGTAGTTGCCGATCCCCGCCCCCGTGGGCCGGGACTGGATCAGCATCAGGTTGACCCCGCGCACCGCGAACTCCTGGAGCAGACCGAGCAGCGCACCGGGGTGGTCCTCGCCCAGCCAGATGACCACCGAGGTCTTGTCCGCGCCGGTGGGCGCGGCCGGCCGGGCGGGGCGGCCCACCAGCACGAACCGGGTCTCCGCGTTCTCCGCGTCGTGGATCTCGGTCACCAGCGGTTCGAGGCCGTAGGTCGCCGCCGCGAACTCACCCGCGAAGGCGGCGTCGTACGTGCCCTCCTGCACCAGCCGCGCACCGTCGGCGTTCGACGCGGCCGACTCCCACAGGGCGTCCGGCAGATTCGCCCGCAGCCAGTTCCGCACCTGCGGCTGGGCCACCGGGTGCCCGGTCACCGTCCGCACCCGGGACAGCTCCGTGCCCGGCCGCACCAGCAGGGCGAACGCGATCGGCAGCAGCACCTCGCGGTAGATCATCAGCGGCTTGCCGGAGGACAGCTCGTCGATGGTGGCCGTGACGCCGCCCTCCACCGAGTTCTCGATCGGTACGAGAGCGGCTGCCGCGTCCCCGTTGCGGACGGCGTCCAGTGCGGCGGGCACGGACACCATCGGGACCAGCTCCCGGGTCGCGGACTCCGGAAGCGTGCGGAGAGCGGCCTCGGTGAAGGTGCCCTCGGGCCCCAGATACGTGTAGCGCGTGGCTGACATGAGGCAACCCTAGTGCGGCCGGAGACCCGTGGGCGGCCGTGTAAGAGGCTCCGCCCCTGGACACCGCCCCTTACCCGTGCCACCGCACCCGACCGTGCCCGGCCGCACCGGCTCTCAGGACTCCAGCAGCCGCTGTCCCACGTACTCGCCCTCCCGGGCCCCGCCCGGCACCGCGAAGAGCCCGCTCGCCTCATGGCGCAGGAACGGCGACAGCGCGTCCCCCCGGTCGAGCTTGCGCTGCACCGGCACGAAGCCGCGCAGAGGGTCCGCCTGCCAGCAGATGAAGAGCAGCCCGGCGTCGGGTGTTCCGTCCGCGCCCATTCCGTCGTGATAGGAGAACGGGCGGCGCAGCATCGCCGCCCCGCCGTTCTGCTCCGGGGCGGAGATCCGGGCATGGGCGTCGGCCGGGATGACCGGCTTCCCGTCCGGGCCCCGCCGGTCGAGCGCGAGCGGTGTGGTCTCCGTGCCGCCGGTGAGCGGGGCGCCGTCCGACTTGCGCCGCCCGATGATCCGCTCCTGCTCCTCCAGCGGCAGCGACTCCCAGTCGTCGAGCAGCATCCGGATACGGCGCACCACCGCGAAGGAGCCGCCCGCCAGCCACTCCTGCTCGCCGCCCCGCGCCACGAAGATCCGCCGGTCGAAGTCCTCATCGGACGGCTTCGGGTTGTTGGTGCCGTCGACCTGCCCCATCAGATTGCGGGTGGTCATCGGGCGGGCGGTGGCGCCCGGGGAACGGTTGAAGCCGTTCATCTGCCAGCGCACCCGGGCCGAGGCCCCGGCCGCCTGCTGGATCGCGCGCAGCGCGTGGAAGGCCACCAGGCCGTCGTCCGCGCCGATCTGCACCCAGAGATCGCCGTTCGAGCGCCGGGTGTCCAGCCGGTCGGCGGTGAAGGGCGGCAGCGGGTCGAGACCGGCGGGCCGCCGGGCCGTCAGTCCCGTACGGCCGAAGAAGCCGCGGCCGAAGCCGAAGGTCACGGTGAGCGAGGAGGGGCCCGCGTCCAGCGCGACACCGGTGTCGCCGGTCCCGGCCGGCCGGCCCGCCATCAGCTCCGAGGCCAGCGCGGACCAGCGGCGCATCAGCGCCACCGCCTCCTTGCGGCCCGCGCCGGGCGCGAGGTCGAGGGCGATCAGATGGCCATGGGTCTGCACCGGTGTGGTGATGCCGGCCTGGTGCTCGCCGTGGAAGGCCACCGTGCCCGATCCGACGCTGCTCAGCGCGGTGGGCGCTTCGCCGGCCGTGGCGGCGTGGGTCACCGCGCCGCCCGCCGCGCCCAGCGCGAGCCCGGCCGCGCCGACGGTGCCGGCGGTGCCGAGCAGCCGTCGCCGGGAGACCCCGGGGGCTCCGTCCACCGGGGTCGTGCGCGGCACGGAGGCGGTGCGTGGTTCGGGGGTCGTGCGCGGCACGGAGGCGGTGCGTGGTTCGGGGGTGGTGCGTGGTTCGGAGGTCATGCGCGCTTCCCGCTCATGTGTGGCTCAGCCGATCCTCACGTGAGTGTCGACGGTCGTCTGGTCGAAGTCGGAGCTCCGCACGGTCACCTGGACCTGCCAGTCGCCGGGCATCGGGATCTGCACGGAATCCGTGCTCCAGTGTCCCGCCGCGAGGCGCTCGGGGGTGACGGGCAGCGGGCCGATCTGCTTGGCCCGGAGGGTGAGGGAGACCTTCACCTCGGGTACGTCCATGGGCTTTCCGCCCGGTCCGTCGATCCACAGATGGAGCTGGTTGGCGCCCGGCCGGGCCGGGTCCAGGGTGAGCCGTACGGTGCCCTTCCCGTTGGTGCCGCCGGTGTCGAAGGGCAGCTCGGCCTCGGCCGGGCCCCGGGGGGCCGGAGCGGTGCTGCCGGAGGTGCTCGTTCCGGCCTTCCCGGCCTCCTCCTCCGTACGGCCCGGTTCGGTGGTCGTGAGCACGGTGGTCACGGCGAGCAGGACGACGGCGACGGCCGCCTCGGCCAGTACGGAGCGGCGGAGTCCGGAGCGCACGGGGTCGGCGTCCCGTGCCTTCCTGCGGCGGGCGGTGGCGAGCGCGGCCCGTTGACGGGCGAGCTGGGCGGCCCGCCCGGCGTCCTCGTTCCCCGTCGCGTCCGTATCCGTGCCCGTGTCCGTGCCCGTGTCCGTGCCCGCGTCGTCCGCCGACTCGTCCCGGGCCGGGTCCCCGGTGGTGTCCCGGGGCCGTTCCGCCGCCGGTGCCAGCCGTGCCGTCCACTTCCGGGAGAACCACGCGACGCCGAGCATCACGGCCACCAGCGCCACCTTGATCAGCAGCAGCCGCCCGTACTCCGTACCGGTCAGCGCGGACCACGAGCCCACCTGCCGCCAGGACTGGTACAGCCCGGTCACCGCCAGGGTGACCACGCTCGCGAAGGCGACCGAGGAGAACCTCCGTACCGCCGATGGCTCGATCGACGGCGCCCGGTGGAGGGCGGTGAGCAGCGCCGCGAGACCGCCGAGCCAGCAGGCGACGGCCAGCAGGTGCAGCACGTCGAGGGGCATCGCCAGCCCCGTCTGGATACCGGTGGAGGCGTGCTCCGAGAGCGCCCAGGTGGCGGCGATCCCGGCGGCGACGACGGTGCCGCCGACGGCCAGTCCGAAGGTGAGGTCCTTCGCCCGGGCCGGGTCCCGGTCCGCGTCCCCTGGTGTGTCCGGGGCGCCGGGGCCGGCGGCGGTCTGCCGCGCGTACGCGCCGAAGAGCACGGCGATGAAGAGCGCCGCAGCGCCGAGCAGCAGCAGCCGGGAGACCAGGGCCGCACCGGTCCTGGTCTCCAGCACGTCCTGGAGCACGCCGAGGTCGAGTACGTCGCCGAGCTTTCCGGAGGTCGTGTACGGGCCGCGCAGCAGCAGCATCGCCAGCGTCGCGGCGGTGAGCGTCACCCAGCCCTGGGCGACGAGCCGCTGGAGCGGACGGACGGCCGCGCCGCGCCGCCAGCAGAGCAGGATGAACGCGGCGGCGCCGGTCATCACGGTGAAGCCGGCGTACGCGGCATAGCGCGCGATGTCGTAGAGGACACCGACGGCTCCCCCGCCCGCCGCCGTGTCGGGCAGCGCGACCGAGGTCTCGGAGGGCGCGCCGATGGAGAAGGTGAACGCGCCGGATATGGGGTGGCTGTCCGCCGAGACCGCCTGCCAGGCGACGGTGTAGGTGCCCTCGGGCAGGTCCGGCCGCAGATCGACTCCGTAGCCGACCGTGCCGCCCCGGGAGACGTCGCGGACGGTGGATTCGTCGGCGCGCTCGCCCTGGGGGTCCAGGACCCGGATCGAGTCCTTCCCCATGTCTATCTGTTCGGAGAAGGTGAGGGTGACCTCCGTGGGGGCGGTGGCGACCACCGCCCCGTCCTTCGGATTGCTCCCGGTCAGCGCGGCGTGGGCCGAAGCGGGCCCGGCCGTGGCGAGCAGTGTGCCGAGGGCCGTGCCGATGAGCACGGCCAGGGTGAGCAGCGCCCTCAGCAGGGGCGCCGCTCTGGGCAGGGGTCTCGCGGATTCGGCCGGGTGCGGGCCGAGGTACGGGGCGGTGGCTGTCATGGCGTGGTCAGTCCTTCGTACTCAGTGCTTCTCGGGGCTGTACGTCGGTGCTTTGACCGGAAGGTCGACCGTGATCGGGTCGGACTTCTCGAAGTGCAGCTTCACCGTGACCTTCGCGCCCTCCTTCGGCTGTTCCCTGAGGCCCATGAACATGACGTGGTTGCCGCCGCGCTCCAGATTCAGCTCGCCATCGGCGGGGATGCCGAAGGACTCGACCTTCCGCATCCGCTGGTCCTTCGACTCGTGGATCGTCACATCGTCGGAGAGCGGGCTGGTGACGGAGGTGAGCCGGTCGGCTCCGCCGCCGTCGTTGCGGACGGTGAGGAAGCCGGCGGCCATGTCGCTGACGGGTTGTGGCATGAAGGCGCCAACCACCTTGAGTTCCGGCTCCTGACCGCTACTCTCGGAAGAGCAGCCGGTCAGTGCCAGCCCCGCGCTCAGGGCCACGGCACCGGCCAGAGCCCTGCTGCGGTTCGAGGACCACCGGCCCGTCGGCCACCGCTGTTCTCGGCCCCCCTGGTTCAGGGACGTCCGCCGTCCCCGGCCCCACGGGCTCACGGGTTCTCCCCGCGCACCAGCTTCGGCAGGTCCTCCGCGTACTCGTCGGCCGAGGTCCCCTCGCCGTAGAGCACATAGCCCTTGTCCGTCTTCGGTGAGAAGGCGACGATCTGCGCGCCGTGCATGGACACGACGTCGCCGTTCTTCTCCTTCTTCGCCGGATCGATCCCGATGCCCATCTGGCGGGCGCCCGCCTGGATGGTCGCGAAGTCGCCGCTGAGCCCGACGAAGGACTTGTCACCGGCGCTGGCCAGCCACTTGCCCAGCTCGGCGGGGGTGTCCCGCTCGGGGTCCGTGGTGACGAAGACGACCTGGAGCTTCTCCTGGTCGGCCTTGGACAGCGTCTTCTCGGCGATGGCGACATTGCTCATCGTCAGCGGGCAGACGTCGGGGCAGCTGGTGTAGCCGAAGAAGATCAGCGTCGGCTTGCCCTTGGTCCGCTCGCGGAGGTCGTACTTCTCCCCCTTGGTGTCCGTGAGCACCAGATCCGGCTTGGTGTACGGCTGGTGCAGCACGGTGCCGGGCTTCTTCTCCTCCTGGCCCTCGATCTTGGCGATGGAGCTCTCCGAGGGTTTCGCGGAGTCGGCGCCGTCGCCGGAGGAGCAGGCGGACAGGGTGAGCGCGGCCGCCACGACGAGCGCGGCGGCCAGCGCGGTCTTCTTACGCATGGAAAAACATCCCAGAAATGGTTACGGGAGGGGGTACACGTGAACGGTGTCAGGAGGCGCGGCGGCGGCCGGCCAGGACACCGAAGGCGACGCCCACGGCTCCTACCAGGATGCCGATGCCGCCCAGGACACGAGCCGTCGAGTCCGATGAGTCGTCCGAGGCGGACGCGGTCTCCTTCTCCTGCCCGGCGTTCTTGGCGTCGGCGGTGGCGGTGGCGCCGGCGCCGGGCTGGGTGGCGTGGTCGTCCTCCACCGGCTCCGACAGGGCCAGCACCGGGGCGGGCAGCTCGGGCTCCTTGCCCTCCTCGGGCGCCTCGATCCAGCGCACGATCTCCTTGTTGTCATACGTCTGGAGGGCCTTGAAGACCAGCTGGTCGACGTCCTCGGGCAGCCGTCCGAGCGCCACCGGGAACTGCTGGAACTGACCGGGTGCGACCTTCGCGGACTCGGCCGTCCAAGTGATCTTGGAGACCACCTCGGTGATCTTCTTGCCGTGCGACTCCAGCGGCTTGTCCAGCTTGGCCTTGGCGACCGAGACCTTCCAGCCGGGCACGGGCTGCGGCAGCGCCGAGGTCAGCGGGTGCTCGGACGGCAGGCTGATCTCCAGCTTCACGGTCGAGGCGTCGTCGCGCTCATTGGGGACCCGGAAGTTGACGGTGGCGTAGCCGCCCTTGGTGGCCTGGCCCTGCGGCTGGACGCTCACATGCGCGGCGGCGGTGCCGGAGACCAGCAGCACGGCGGAGGCGGCGACCCCGGTCGCGACCGTGACGCGGAGCGCGTTGCGCGAGAAACGGGAGGTGGGGAAGGTGCGGAAGATGTTGGTGATGTTTGAGGCACTCATGACGAAGACACTCCACAGGGTGAGGAGAGACAGGAGGCGCCGGGCACACGGAACCGCGCCGGCACACCGGCCGCACTCCCGTCGAGTGGGCCGGTCAGGCTGCGAGCACGAGGAGAGCGGGCGGCCCGCGCCTGATCACCGCGTGCTGAAGTGCCTCGCCCGCGAGCGACGGGGGAGGGTCGTCCTGGGCGCGCGGGGCGCGGGTGAGGACCACCGGGGCGCGCAGCAGACCGCCGCACAGCGCCCGTACGAGAGTGAGCGCGGCACACAGCGGGCGCAGCCGGGCGGCCTCGGCGGCCCGGCCGGCCTCCCGCACCGAGCGGGCGGACAGCTCGGTGAGCCGGGTGAGCGCCAGATCCCCGCGCCGCAGCAGCCAGCCGGTCGCCAGAGCGGCCAGCAGATGCCCCAGCAGCATGGGGAGGGAGGGCAGCAGTTCGGGCTCGGCGAGCGGGATGTGCGCCGGGTGCCGCGGCGGGGTCAGGCCCGCCGTGGTGACGACCCGGTGCGCGTCGGAGGGCGAGAGCGAGGAGGCCCCCGCCCCGCAGACCAGCTTCGCCGCCATCGTGAGCAGCGCGTCATCGGTGGTCTGCGGCATCCGCAGCCGATGGTTCTGGGAGAGGCCGAAGAGCGCGTGCAGGGCCAGCTGTCCCGTGCCCAGCGCCACGATCACCGACGGCAGCGAGCGCGCCCGGCCGGTGAAGGGCAGCACGAGGGCGAAGACCCCGAGGAATCCCACGGCCAGTGTCCACCAGGGCACGGCCGCGCAGGAGGCCACCACATGACCGGCCGCGGACAGCGCGACACAGACCGCGGTGAAGACCGCGGCCCTGAGCAGCCGTGGACCGGCTCCGGTGAAGAGAGGCGGTGGACCCGGCGCAGTCGGTGGGGGCGACGACAGGGACGACATGGCCGGGTCATCATCCCACTGAGCCCTCCGCTCCGGAACGGCAGGTCCGGAAGATCCCTCTTTGGCTGTCCGGCTGTCCCCGCGGCCCCGTGCCTCTCGCGCGCACCGCCGGGGCGGCCCCCCGGCCGCGTGGTCTACACCGCCGTACCGGTGCCGCGCGTCGGCCGAATGAGCGCAATCACAGCGGCCGGGTGCTTATGAACCCCGCCCAGGGGCAATACGTATCGGTATGTCGAGCCGCAGCCAGGAGGCTGGAGCATGAGCATCTGGTGGTCTCTCCACTTGCGGCGCGAAGCTGCGAGCATTCCGCTCGCCAGGCGTCTTCTGCTCGGCACGATGGAGACCGCCGGGGTCGACCCCGATATCTCCTTCGATCTCTCCGTCGCGCTCAGCGAGGCCTGTGCGAACGCCGTGGAGCACGGTGGCGGGCGGGAGCCGGGCGAGACCGCCGGGGCGTACCGGGTCACCGCCTATCTGGACGGCGAGAAGTGCCATATCGAGGTCGCCGACTCCGGTCCCGGCTTCCCCGGCCGCGACCCGGGCCGGGACACCGGGCGCGAGCTGCCGGCCGGTTTCCCCGTCCGGGGCACCGGGCGCGCCCCCGTCAGGGCCCAGGTGCCGGCGATGGCCGAGAGCGGTCGCGGGCTCTGTCTGATCGAGCAGCTCGCCGATCATGTGCACTTCGGCAACCGGCCGGGTCACGGCGCCGTGGTCAGCTTCGACAAAGTCCTCAAATGGCGGGAGGACGCGCTGCTCAAGGTCTCGTAGACCCTGAGCGAGCGCGCCCTCCCCCGGAGAACTCCGGTTCACGCGGCCGTGGCGGCCGTGGCTCAGCCCTTGAGCGAGGCCATCCAGGCCTCGACCTCGTCGGCCTGCCGGGGCAGGCTCGCGGAGAGGTTCCGGTTGCCGTCCTCGGTGACGAGGATGTCGTCCTCGATCCGCACGCCGATGCCGCGGTACTCCTCGGGCACGGTCAGATCGTCCGCCTGGAAGTAGAGACCGGGCTCCACCGTCAGGCACATCCCCGGCTCCAGGGTGCCGTCGACATACGCCTCGGTGCGCGCGGCGGCGCAGTCGTGGACGTCCATGCCGAGCATGTGACCGGTGCCGTGGAGCGTCCAGCGGCGCTGGAGACCCAGTTCGAGCACGCGCTCCACCGGTCCCTCGATCAGCCCCCACTCGACGAGCCGCTCGGCGAGCACCCGCTGCGCGGCGTCGTGGAAGTCACGGAACTTCGCACCCGGCCGCACCGCGGCGATGCCCGCCTCCTGGGCGTCGTAGACGGCGTCGTAGATCTTCCGCTGAAGCTCGGTGTACCGGCCGTTGATCGGCAGGGTGCGGGTGACATCGGCGGTGTAGAGCGCGGTGGTCTCGACACCGGCGTCGAGCAGCAGCAGGTCGCCGGAGCGGACCCGGCCGTCGTTGCGGACCCAGTGCAGCGTGGTGGCGTGCGGGCCGGCGGCGCAGATCGAGCCGTAGCCGACGTCGTTGCCCTCGACGCGGGCCCGGAGGAAGAACGTTCCTTCGATGTAGCGCTCGCTGGTCGCCTCGGCCTTGTCCAGGACCTTGACGACATCCTCGAAGCCACGGGCGGTGGAGTCGCACGCCTTCTGCAGCTCGGCGATCTCGAAGGCGTCCTTCACGGCACGCGCCTCGGAGAGGTGGGTGCGCAGCTCCTCGTCGCGCTCGGCGGTGACCTTGTCGGTCAGCGCCGCCTCGATGTCCGCGTCGTGCCCGCGCACGGCGCGGACCGGGCCGGTCGCCTCGCGCAGCCGCCCGGCCAGCTCCCGTACGTCCTTGGCCGGGATGCCCAGCAGCCTCTCGGCCTCCGTGAGGGAGTGCCGGCGGCCGACCCACAGCTCGCCCTGGCCGGAGAGCCAGAACTCGCCGTTCTCGCGGTCGGAGCGCGGCAGCAGGTAGATGGTGGCGCGGTGGCCGTCGGCGGTGGGCTCCAGCACCAGGACGCCGTCCTCGGACTGGTCGCCGGTGAGGTACGCGTACTCGGTGGAGGCACGGAAGGAGTACTCCGTGTCGTTGGAGCGCGTCTTCAGCTTCCCCGCGGGGATCACCAGCCGCTCGCCGGGGAAGCGCGCGGAGAGCGCCGCGCGGCGGTCCGCCGTGTGACCGGCCTGCTCCAGGGGCTGGAGGTCGTGCAGCTCGGTGTCGGCCCAGCCGCTCGCCATGCTCGCGGCGAGTTCATCGGACACGCCGGGGTAGAGGCCGTTCTTGCGCGGCTTGATCTGCGGCTCTTCTTCTTCCGGGGTACTCGGGGTGAGCTCCTCGGCCACGTCTGCCTCCTCGATACGTCACTGGACCGGTCTCCATCGTATGTGCGACGCCGAAGAGGCTCCGAGAGATGTGAGAAGTAAGACATAACGGGCGGTCCTCGATCCCCGGCCCGTCCGTTGCGGCCTCCGTCTCCGTCTTCGTCTCCGTCAGCCGAAACGGGCGGCGAGCAGCACGATGTCCTCGTCCTCCGGGCCCTGCCCCGGCCCTTCCCGCAGCACCGTGTCCAGGACGTGGTCCGCGACCGCCCCCGGGTCCGCGCGGGCCGCCCTCGGCACGCTCGCGGCGGCGGAGCGCAGCCGGGCGAAGGCCCGGTCCATGGGGTCGCCGGTGCGCCGCAGCAGACCGTCCGTATAGAGGAGCACCGTTTCTCCGGGCTCGGGGGACAGCTCCACGCTCGGCGCCTCCCAGCAGGCCAGCATCCCGAGCGGCGCGGACAGCGAGGTCTCGACGAACTCGGTGCGCCGCTCCCCGATCACCAGGGGAGGGGTGTGCCCGGCCCCGGCGAGCACGATGCGGGCGGCCGACGGCTCGGCGTAGGCGAAGAGGGCGGTGGCGGTGCGGGCCGGTTCGGTCAGCCGCAGCAGCAGTTCGAGATCGGAGAGCACGGCGACGGGGTCCTCGCCCTCCATCACGGCGTACGCCCGCAGGGAGGCCCGCAGCCGCCCCATCGCGGCCAGCGCCCCGGGGCCCGAGCCGCTGACCGAGCCGACGGCCAGCCCGAGCGCCCCCTCGGGCAGCGCCAGCGCGTCGTACCAGTCGCCGCCGCCGTGCGGTCCGGTGCGGTGCCGGACCGCGAGTTCCACCCCGGGCACCCTGGGCAGCCTGCTGGGCAGCAGTTCCCCGGCGACGGCCGCCACCGTGGCGCGGGCGTGCTCCAGCTCCAGCAGCCGGGCCAGGTGCTCGGTGGCGTACCGGGAGTAGAGGGCCGCCAGCCGGCGCCGGCGCTGATCCGGCGCGGTGGGTTCGTCGTACAGCCAGACGGCGGCGCCCAGGGTGCCGGACGGCTCGGACGCCAGGGGCTGGGTGTAACCGGCCGCGCAGCCGAGCCGGCGGGCGACCTCGCGGTGGCGGGGGTCGAGCGAGATGTCCCCGAGGACGTCGGGGTGGGCGACGGCCTGCGGCGGCGCGCCGGGCAGCCCCCGGCTCTCCAGAATGCGCCCGTACGCGGTCGCCGCGCGCGGGACCGTCTCGATGTGCCCCAGTTCGGCATGGGTGAGGCCGAGGCCCCTGGTGAGGGCCGGGCCGCGGTCGGCGGCGAAGCGGTCGGCGCGGGAGGGCGGGGCCGTGGGCGGCGGTTCCAGGACGACCAGACCGCGGCGGGCGCCGAGCAGCGCCGCCCCGGCTTCGAGCAGCTCCCGGAGGGCGTCGTCGAGCGAACGGGTCGCGGCCAGCCGCTCGGTCAGCTCGTGAAGGGTGGCCAGATCGGAGACCCAGCCCGCCAGCCGGTCCTGGACCAGTGCCCCGGGGGAGACACCCGGAGCCGTCCCGGCCGCGATCCCGGGGATGGCGGGCGGGGAGAGAGAAGGGGAGAGGGGCGCCGTAGTGTGCTGCGGAAGCGGAAGTGCTGAGTTGATTCCAGCCACTTTCGGCAGATGGGGGGCGCTCATCGCGATCGGCTTTCCACCTGGTGCGTTCTGCTCAATAGCATCGCAAACCCCCATGTCATTCATGTCATTCTGCGTGGCTACCCATGCATCCACATCTACACGCAGAAGGAAGGGGATGTCCAGCATTGCACCAGTGGGATTGATGGTGTCTGAGGGACTTTGAACCGCTCTTGGGTCAATCTTGAACTTGGCTGAAAAAAGCGCCTGATGGAGGTCGGTGAGGTCGACTGAGGGTGTTCGGCAGTCGATCCCTCGGTGGATCTCTCCGGGGCACGGGTCCTGGAGCGGCCCTCCGCGGAAAGCGTCATACCAAACGTTGTGGGTACGTAAACAGTGATGGCCAGGGGCAATTGGCACCGCCCCGGAACCTGGCGATCGACTCTGGCGTCCTCATAGTCGCAGGCCGTGCCAGAACCGCACGGCAGGCCCCACAGGAGTGGGGGGCGATCCCCCGGGCGGTGGGCGCGGACAGCAAGTGCCAGGCGCGCGCCACCACGGGCGGCGCGTTGAATGGAGTACAGCCCACGTTCGGCCCTCGGCGGCGACCCTGCCGCAGGAGATGCGAGGGCCGCCCATGTCGCCGGCGCGGGGCGGTGAAACGCCGGCCAGTACGTACTCGTAACGCCCAGTACGTATTTTGTACGCACAGTGAAGAGCTGCACACATGGTGTCATGTGGACCTCGGCGTTCAACGGAAAGGAACGAGCGCACATGCGCGAGATCCTCGGAAGGCGACGCAGGCTCCGGTTTCGGCGCAAAAGGGGACCTGTACAGCCAGCACAGCTGGAAGCGGCGCTCCTCTGCGCCACCGAGTGGCAATGGCCCGTACTTCCCGGTGCGGGGCTGAAGTCGGCCGGCGGTCGCGGTGACCGCGGGCGCGGCTGTGCCTGCCCGGACCCCGAGTGCGTCGTGCCCGGCGCACACCCGTTTGACCCCGGACTCCTCGCGGCGACCACCGATGAGCGGATGCTGCGCTGGTGGTGGGCGAATCGGCCCGCCTCGCCGGTCGTCCTGGCCACCGGCGGGAGCGCACCCTGCGCGGTGAGCCTCCCCGCCATGGCGGGAGCGCGCGCGCTGGCGGCGCTCGACCGGATGGATCTGCGGCTGGGGCCGGTCGTCGCGACGCCCACGCGGTGGTCGCTGCTGGTCGCCCCCTACAGCCTCGAACAGCTCGGTGAGCTGCTCTTCGCCAAGGACTGCGTGCCGAGTTCGCTGCGCTTCCACGGCGAGGGCGGATATCTGGTGCTGCCTCCGTCGGAGACGGGCGTGGGGCAGGTCCGCTGGGAGCGGGCTCCGCTGCCCGGGTCGGCCACGCCGTGGCTGCCGCGGGTGGAAGCGGTGGTGGACGCCCTGGTGGAGGCGAGCACGAATGCGCCGGACGGCGGAAGCCGGCTCGCGTACTGAACCACCCGCGCGGGGAGCCATCCGCGCGCGAACCATCCGCGCGCGGAGTCGCTTGTGCGCGGTCACGGCTGGGAGGGCCGGCTTCCGCACCCGTTCGGGGGCGGGGGCCGGCCCTCGGCCGTCTAGGGGAAAACCGGCGATGGGTCAAGGGCACCAGAGTCGGCCGAAACTAAGCGTGATCACGCGGATTCCGAGCGTAGGTCTTCGGGCGCGCACGCCTTCGGAAGCCGCGGTTCCGGGCTGGAACTCGCCCCTCCGGAGCTGCCGCGCGCAGCCGCCCGGCACGGCGGCCGGAGAACGCCATGGGGTGTCCCGGGTCCATATCGGTGCAATGCGGTGGAGGCGAATTCAGTTCCGTACGCGCCGCGAGGGGCCGACCGGGTGAGAGTGACGAACCACCCGTGCGGTTGACTTGGATGGCGGGCCGGGCGCCGATGAGATCCCGCGAGGTCTTTACTCCGGGCCTACATGTGGCATGACCATGGAGAATTCCGCGATTTCGCAGTTCATCGATGGTGGCCGGCTCCCGCGCGCCGGGCAGATGCCCGGGTGCCCTCGGGGCGGAGGGGGCAACTCCACTGCGTCCACCAGAGGTTGACGGATCGTCAACGGGGCATGTCGTTCCGTTGAAGATTCAGTAAATGGAGAGGCCCGATCGCTGGCGACGGGGGATGCACCAGCGACCGGGCTTCTAGAACGGTAACAAGAGATCGGCGGTTCGCAAATTCGATCTCGGGTATTCGGACAGCGATTCAGCTGCCATTGGCGCGAGTTGTGACTGGAGTCACTCGGCTTTTCTCGGCGGGCGGCTGAGCCGGGTCATCCGGTGGACCGGCCGCTCAGCTCAGGGTGACCTGACGGTTGGTGAGGCCCCCGCGCGCCCGCCGCTCATCGGCGGTAAGCGGAACCTCCGTGGCGAGCGCGTCGGCGAGCCGCTCGGCGAACTCGGCGGCCGGCTTCCCGCACTCCGTGGCGCCCATCGCGCTCGGCAGGTCCCAGACCGGGACCATCAGGCCGTGCGCGCGGAACGAGCCGACGAGCCGGGTCCCCTCGCCGAGCGAGGTCCCGCCGGCGGCATGCAGCCGCGCCAGCGCGTCCAGCAGCTTCTCCTCGGGGTGGGGCATGACCCAGCGCAGATGGTTCTTCTCCGGCGTCTCGCACCAGTAGGCGGATTCGACCCCCGAGAGCTTCACGGTGGGGATCGCCGCCGCGTTCGCCCGCTCCAGGGACGCGGCCACCTCCGGGGTGGAGCTCTCCTGGGACTCGGGCACCCAGAACTCGAAACCGGAATGGACCTCGGGGGTGAAGTCGGCCGCCGGGTCCAGCAGGTCCTGGAGCCTCGGACCATCGCCGGAGACCCGCTCTCCGCCGACCGGAT
The DNA here is from genome assembly GCF_040296845.1 of Streptomyces sp. NPDC001985. Classification (NCBI taxonomy): domain Bacteria; kingdom Bacillati; phylum Actinomycetota; class Actinomycetes; order Kitasatosporales; family Streptomycetaceae; genus Streptomyces; species Streptomyces sp. NPDC001985. The sequence continues at coordinate 76,310 of NZ_JBEOYB010000006.1, read as the reverse complement.
TCCCCGGCTCCGTCGCCAGCGCACGGCTCAGCGTGTCGGCGAGGTCGCGGCTGAGGTCGCCGGAGGAGGTGTCGTTCTGGAGGCCGAGCAGCACGGAGCCGTCGTCGCGGCGGAGCGCGGGCCAGGCCATCGGCAGTACGGTCGCCAGGGTCACGGACGGCACTCCGTCGGGCAGTCCGTCCCTGAGGGTGAGCCGCACGGTGGCGGCGGGCACCAGTTCGCGCAGGGCGACCCAGTCGCACTCGCCCGCCAGGCCCTCGAAGGGGCGCTGGACCAGCTCGGTCACGGAGTGCGCGGCCTCCCGGCCGTGGCAGGCCTTGTAGCGGCGGCCCGAGCCGCAGGGGCAGGGCTCGCGTGCCCCGACCACGGGTACGGGCTCATGGGCGCCGCGGGTCCGGTTCTTGGGCTGAGGCTTCGATGCCTTGGTCTGGGGGCGCTTCTTGGCCATGTGCGGCTTCTCCCGGGTGCGGCGGCGCTGCTGTCAGCGGTGTCCGCTGTATGCGGCGGTGCTGTCTCTGGGCGCGAGCCTAGCCGTCCGCCGCGCACGCGCTCGCGGTGCCATGGGCTGCCCTGCCCCCGGCCTGCTTCGGGGGCCCCGGTCGTGTTCGATACGGGCGCCGGCCGGAGCGGTCGTACGGTCGGCCCGAGCCGCCAGGCCTTCCATAACGCTCCTCGACGCTTTCCGGTGCTTCTCAGCACGTCCTCGTGCTGGTTCTCTTCCCTGCCCTTCCGTTCCTTCCCGTCCTTCCGGCCCTCTTCCCCGGAGTGCTTGGGGCCCTCGGAGCCCTGGTCGCCGAACGTCCCGCCATCTCAGCCGAGATCGTCACAGACCTCCGCGAAGTCGAAGCCCGGGGCAGTGACGCGCGTAGCGAAATCGCCGCGACGATGCCCCTCGTTCACCCGGGCCCATACGGTGACCTCGCCCGCCGCACTGTCGCGGACGCCCCACTCCTGGGCCAGCGCGCTGATGATGTTCAGCCCGCGCCCGCCTCTCGCGGTCACCGACGGCGTCGCCGGAATGGGCCGGGTGGGACCTCCGCCGTCCGTCACCTCGACCGTGAGCCGGCCCGCTCTGTCGACGCGCCAAGCGGCGCGAATGTCTCCGTCTCCCACCTCCACGTGTCCCAGCGGCCTGCCATGCCGGTAGGCATTGCTGAGAAGCTCGGAAAGAATCAGAACTGCATCGTCGACGACCGAGTCCTGGACCCCGCTGCGGCGCAATTCCTCGCGCATACGGTGCCTTGCCTGACCCACGCCCGCAGGGCCATGGGGTACGGCCATGCTCGACGACGTGGGCACCTCTTGTGCCACCACCAACGCCACCCCCGAGACCTCCTTTGCCCCACGCCACGGTGTGAATGCCCCAATGGACTGGACCGGAAACCGTTCGAGGCGGGGGCAGTGACGCACTCCTCACCGCCGATCCGGGCGGAGCGCGCCGGTGCGCTCCCGGGCATCCCCGGGGCGGGTGCTCCGGCGTTTACCGGCGGCCCAGTTGGGAGAGGACCTGCCGCGGCCGGTTGGTGATGATCGCCTCCACCCCGAGCCGGGCGCACAGCTCCACGTCCTCCGGCTCATTCACCGTCCAGACATGCACCCGGTGGCCGGCGCGGTGCAGCCGGGCGATGTAAGCGGGGTGATTCCTGACAATACGGATGCCGGGGCCCGCGATCCGCGCCCCGGCCGGCAGCCGTCCGTCCCGCAGCCGGGGGCTCACGAACTGCATCAGATAGACGGTCGGCACGGTCGGCGCCGCCGCGGCCACCCGGTGCAGCGAACGGGCGGAGAAGCTCATGATGCGTACGGGGGAGTCCTCGGCGCTGGCGGGCGCCGCGAGCCCGAACCGGCCGAGGAGCCCGAGCAGCCGCTCCTCGACCTGGCCCGCCCAGCGCGTCGGGTGCTTGGTCTCGATGGCCAGCTCGACCCGGCGCCCGGAGTCGGCGACGAGTTCGAGGAGCCGCTCCAGGGTCAGTACGGAGGTCAGTGAGGGATCGCCCCAGTCGGGGCTCTCCGCGGAGTCCTCGCGCCCCTTCCAGGTCCCGAAGTCGAGAGCCGAGAGATCCGCCAGCTCCAGGGCGGAGACGGCGCCCCGGCCGTTGGACGTCCGGTTCACACGCCGGTCGTGGACACAGACCAGATGACCGTCGGCGGTCAGCCGCACATCGCACTCAAGGGCGTCCGCACCGTCCTCGATCGCCTTCATGTACGCGGCGAGTGTGTGCTCGGGCGCGTCCTCGGACGCTCCTCGGTGAGCGACGACCTGGATGTGGTGCTGCCGTGCTGGGGTCACCGCGTCATGGTGCCATCGTGAGGGGACGGGCGAGGGGCGGGGGCGGCCGGACGGGGCTTGATGCCAACGGGGGGCGCGCTTCCCGCTCCCGCGCCGGTCGGGCACTCTGGGGGTGGCGAGCCCGATGCCGTACGCGGAGGTGCCGGGTACCCCGACGGGGCGCCGCGCGGTCCTCCGGACGGTGGTTCCGGCGGGTGTCCGGGCGGTGTTCTGGCGGGTGTCCGGGCGGGTGTTCGGGCGGGTGTCCCGGTGGGTGTCCGGGCGGGTGTCCCGGTGGGTGTCCGGGCGGGTGTCCCGGTGGGTGTCCGTTTCGCCCTAAGTAAATGATTGCCGGAATACCCACAGCTCCTGCTTACAGTGGCCTGACGGGCCGTGGGAAATGCTGGAGTGAGACACCTTGAGACATTCTTTCCGCGACAGCGGCACCAGCGGCACCAGCGGACGTCTGCCGGAGTGATCGACGTGGAACTGAGGAGAGAGCTGTGAGCACTGAGAACGAGGGCAACGAGGGCACTGCGCAGTCGGCAGCCCCGTCCGTACCTCCTGTGCCGGCAGCGCCTCCCGGGGCCGCCCCGCCGCCCGCCCCCGCGGGCCCGCCCTCCCCGGGCGCCCCGGCCGCTCCCGCGCACTCCCCGGAGCCGCCGCCCGGCGAAGCCGCCCGGGCCCAGGCGCCGGCCGACTACCCTCTCCCGTCCCCGCACCCCGGGACCGGGGCCACCGCACCCCTTCCCGGCGGCCCCGTCCCGCCCCCGCCGGGCCCCCAGGATTCGGGCACGGCCCACCACCAGGCGGGGGGCTGGCCCCCGCCGCCGCCCGCTTCCCCCGCGTACGGAGGCGACGGCGCCTTCCACGACGGCGGCTCCCCCGCCACCTGGGGCGTACCGGTCCAGCCGGAGCGCCCCAAGCGCAAGCGCCCGAGCGGCCTGCTCGCGGCGGTGCTGGTCGCCGCGCTGGTCGCGGGCGGCGTCGGCGGCGGAATCGGCTACTGGGCGGCCGAGCGCAACGACGACGGCGTCGACTCCACCACCGTCTCGGCGGCCGACATCCCCCAGGAGCTGAAGCGCGAACCGGGCACGGTCTCGGCGGTCGCCGCCAAGGCACTGCCGAGCGTGGTCACCATCGACGCCAAGTCGGGCGCGGGCACCGGCGACCTCGGCGGCACCGGCGGGACGGGCGAGCAGGAGGGCGGCACCGGCACCGGCTTCGTCTACGACCAGGAGGGCCACCTCCTCACCAACAACCACGTCGTCGACTCCGCCGCGGACGGCGGCGCGCTGTCGGTGACGTTCTCCAACGGCAAGAAGTACGACGCCGAGGTGGTCGGCCGCGCCCAGGGGTACGACGTCGCGGTGCTCAAGCTCAAGAACCCGCCCTCGGCGCTCGCCCCGCTCCCGCTCGGCGACTCCGGCAGGGTGGCCGTGGGCGACTCCACGATCGCGATCGGCGCGCCCTTCGGCCTGTCGAACACGGTCACCACCGGCATCATCAGCGCCAAGAACCGTCCGGTGGCCTCGGGCGACGGCTCCAGCGGCAAGAACTCGTACATGAGCGCCCTCCAGACCGACGCCTCGATCAACCCCGGCAACTCCGGTGGACCACTGCTCGACGCGCGCGGTGCCGTCATCGGGATCAACTCGGCCATCCAGTCGACCGGTGGCGGTTTCGGCCAGTCCCAGGCGGGCTCGATCGGCCTCGGCTTCGCCATCCCGATCAACCAGGCGAAGAACGTCGCCGAGCAGCTCATCAAGACGGGCAAGCCCGTCTACCCCGTGATCGGCGCGACCGTCGACATGGCCAACAAGGGCACCGGCGCCAGGATCACCGCCCAGAGCTCCGGCGGCACCCCGGCCGTGACCCCGGACGGCCCGGCGGCGAAGGCCGGCCTCAAGGCGGGCGACCTGATCACCCAGTTCGCCGGCAAGCCGATCGACAGCGGCCCGACCCTGATCGGCGAAATCTGGAACCACCGCCCCGGCACCAAGGTGAAGCTCACCTACGAGCGCGACGGCAAGCCCGCCACCACCGAGGTCACCCTCGGCGAACGCACCGGCGACAGCTGACCCGCCCCCGCCCCACCACAACGCGGCTGCGACCGCCCCCACCGTGCCGGTACTCTGTAGGCCGCTCCGCGCCAGGTGATGGCGCGAAGCGTGGGTGGGTTGCCCGAGCGGCCTAAGGGAACGGTCTTGAAAACCGTCGTGGCAGCGATGTCACCGTGGGTTCAAATCCCACACCCACCGCTGTACGCGCGGATGGAGAAGGGGCGCCCCCGATGCGGGGGCGCCCCTTTCTCGTCCGGGGTCTCCCGCTCCGCGCACCGGCCCCTGCGCCGCGCACCGGGCCCGTTCCGCTGCCGGTCCACGCGCCGGCGCGGGGCGGGGCCGGGGTGGTGGGGGATTCTTGATCACCTGGCGGGGGTCTGTGGTGGAATGCGGTACATGGCACCTCTTCGCGATCAGGCCGAACTGTTCCGTTCTCTGCATGTGAAGGGCAGGCCGCTGGTTCTGCCCAACGCCTGGGACGCCGCGTCCGCGCGGGTCGTGGCGGAGGCGGGGGCGCGGGCCATCGCCACCACCAGTGCCGGGGTCGCGTGGTCGCTCGGGGCGGCGGACGGGGATCACCTCCGCCGGGACGAGGCTCTCGCGGCGATCGCCCGTATCGCGGCGGCCGTTGACCTCCCGGTCACCGCCGATATCGAGCGCGGGTACGCCCCCGACGCCGACGGTGTGGCGGAGACGGTGCGCGGTGTGCTGGAGGCGGGGGCGGTCGGGATCAATCTGGAGGACTCGCTGCGGCCCGTCCACGAGCAGGCCGAGCGCATCGCGGCGGCTCGTGGGGCGGCGGACGGGGCGGGGGTTCCGCTGTTCGTCAACGCCCGTATCGACACGCACCGGCTGCCGCCCGGTGACCGCGCGGAGTGGATGAAGGAGACACTGGTCCGCGCCTATGCCTATGTCGCGGCCGGCGCGGACGGGATCTTTGTTCTCGGGGCCCTGGACGCGGAGGCCGTCGGCGTCCTGGCCGACTCGGTGCGGGTGCCGGTGAATGTCTCGGCCGGACCCGGGTCCCTGCCCGTGGCGGCGCTCGCTGCGGCGGGGGCGGGCCGGGTCAGCGCGGGTTCGGCGATCGCCGAGGCTGCGTACGGGCTCGCCGCCCGCGCGGCGCGGGAGCTGCTGGACCAGGGCACCACCAGCGCGCTGGAGGGCGGGCTCGGCTACCAGGAGCTGAACGACCTGCTTCTGGGGGCGGATTCGGCCCGCTGACGCGGGGAGAGCTGTCGCCGGTCCGGTCCGGGCCGGCGTCGCCGCGGCGGCCCGGTCGGAGCGCCGGATTTCGCTTCGGGCCCGCCCCGGCGCTGGATCGGGCCCGCTCCGGCGGTGGGCCGGGTGTGATCGCGTGGGGCGGGCGGCCCTCCGGACCTCCCCGTGCCGTGGCTGATTCATGGATCAGCGGCCGGTATTTGCCGGCGGCCACGGCCGAAGTTTCCGGAAACGGAACTCTACGCGTGTAGTAGTCACGGTGGAGTCGCAGGTTCCGCTTACTTACTGAAGGTTCGTTGAAAAATCTTTGCCCACGGTGAACTGCTTGATGAACATGCAGGTCAGATGGTGTGCGTTAGGAAAGTAGTTGCCTAATTGATCATCTCTGTGCGTGGGAATTGCGCATTTGTCACCGGAATGGAGACAGTTCTCCATTGCTCTCTGTCGAGAAGCGGATTGGTGATGTCCGTCTGTGGTGCCACCATTGACGGTCATGGGTGGTGAGGCCGCACGTAAAGCGGCCCCCGCTGGCACGGGAGCCGCCCTGACCCAGTCCCTTGTTGGAGAGAAGGTCAGTTATGACAGTACCCACTGAGTCCGGGGCGGCCCACCGTGCGAAGCCGGACACCGTCCCCCGAGCCTCTTCCGGAGTGCGTCGCTCCGGGCGTCGGCGGGGTCTGTTCTGGGGTGTCGCTGTCGTCGGAGTCGGGCTGACGGTGATGGTTATGTCGCACTATGCACCGTCTCTTGCCACCCCTGTGGCGACCGGGGCGACGGTTTCGGCGGTGCTCGTTCCGCTGGTGCAGGCCCGGGTGAGGAGTGGGGGCGGGGGGCGGCACGAGATTGACGAGGGGTAGCCGGGCGGGTCGGCTGACCACATGGTGGGAAGCCTGTGCGATCGGCGCCCCGCGCGGCGCGGGTCACGGTCGGGGGCCGGCCCCCGAACCCCCGCTCCTCAATCGCCGGAGGGGCTGGGTGGGTGTCCCTCAATCGCCGGTGGACTGAAGCGCTGACCCGTCCGGCGCTTGAGGGCGGACCCGTCCGTGCTGCCGGGCGTGCTTCCCTCCGGTGGCGGACGGCCGGTCAGAGGGCTGTGCGGTAGCGCAGTTCGGTGAGCGTGACGGTGTCGTAGGGGTCGTCCTGGGTGGCGCCGTCGGGCTCGTAGCCCGCGCGGGCGTAGAAGCGGCGGGCGCCGTGGTTCTCGGCGAGGACCCAGAGGGCCAGGGAGGTGAAGCCCCGGCTCCGGGCGGCGGTGTGGGCGGCGGTGAGCAGGGCGCGGCCGATACCGGTGCCGGTGTGGGCGGGGTGGACATAGAGGGCGTAGACCTCACCCGCACCGGGGCTCACACCGGCGCTGGGGCCCTCACCCGCACCGGGGTTCGCGCCCGCACCGGGGTTCGCGCCCGCCCCGGGGTCCGCGCCGGCTCCGCCACCGCCACCGCCACCGCCACCGGAGCCGGAGTCCACACCGGCACCAGCACCGGAGCCGGCACCGGCACCGGGGCCCACCCCCGCACCAGGAGTGGTGGCGGTGGCGCGGTACGGGCCCAGGCAGAGCCAGCCGACAGGGGTGGTGCCGCCCGCCACCGCCACCAGATCCGTGGCCCGGCTGCCAGGCCCGGAGTCGGCGGGCCCGCCACCGGCGGGCCCGGCCGAGAAGCGCCGCCGGTGGCGGCGGGCATCGGACTCGGCGCTCATGGAGTCGAGGTGGTCCGCCGGGACGATCCCGGCATAGGCGGCCCGCCAGCCGCGTACCCGCAGGTCGCAGACCGCGTCGATGTCGGCCTCGGTCATTTCTCGTATATGCGGCATCGCGCCACCTTAGGGGCGCCGCCTCCCGGACCGCACCACGATAAACGCCTCACCTGGAACGTTCGCCTCTCCCCGCCCCACGCGTTACTCTCGAACAGAGGTTCGATGACGTTTTCGGGGTGATGCGCACCAGACGGACAGAGGGGGTCATGGCAGGAGGCACGGCATGGAGGGCTTTACGCATCTGCATGTCGCATCCGGCTACTCGGCCCGCTACGGCGTCTCCCACCCCCACGACCTGGTACGACGGGCGGCCGAGCGGGGTATGGGCGCCCTCGCGGTGACCGACCGGGACGGCGTCACCGGGGTGGTGCGGTTCGCCAAGGCGGCGGCCGGGCAGGGAGTGCGGCCGGTCCTCGGGGTCGATCTCGCGGTCGAACCCCTCTTCCCGGCCGCCCCGGACCGCGCCGCCCACCGGCGCCGTACCCCCGTGCGCGGCGGCGCCCACATCCGGGAGCCGGCCCTGCGCGTCACCCTGCTCGCCCGGGACGCCCGGGGCTGGGCCGCGCTCTGCCGGCTCACCTCGGACGCGCACGCCCACCCGGTCGACGGCCGGCCCGTTCTGTCCTGGGCGGCGCTGCGCCGGTGGGCCGGTGTGCCGTCCGCCGGGCTGATCGCCCTGCTCGGACCCGTCTCCGAGCCGCTGCGCGCTCTCTCCGCCGGCCGCCCCGACCTCGCCGGGCGGCTGCTCGCGCCCTGGCGGGAACTCTTCGGCGACTCCCTGCGGATGGAGGCCGTCTGGCACGGCCGCGCCGGCGCCGGGCCCGGTTCGCTGCGGCTCGCCGCCCGCACTCTCCAGTTCGCCGACCGGGAGCGGGTCCCCGCCGTGCTCACCAACGCCGTCCGGTACGCCGATCCGGACCGGCACCGGCTGGCCGATGTGCTGGACGCGGCCCGGCTGCTCCGCCCCATCGACCCCCGCGCCGTCGACTCCGGGCAGCGCTGGCTCAAGGACCCGTCCGCCATGGGCGAGGCCGCCGAGCGGATCGCGGCGGCGGCCGGGCTCGGCCGCCGCCGGGCCGTGCGGCTGCTGGCGGAGACCGTGGAGACCGGTGAGCTGTGCCGGGTGGACCCCGTCGCCGATCTGGGGCTCGGGCGCCGGCAGCTGCCCGAGCCCGCGACAGTCGGTGCCGTGGACCGGGCCGACGCCGCCCGCGTCCTGCGGGAGCGCTGCGCGGCCGGTCTGGTCGCCCGGGGCCTGGACCGCGACCCCGCCGCCCGTGAACGACTCGACGACGAGCTGGCCCTGATAGCCGAACTGGAGTTCGATACCTACTTTCTGACCGTCGCCCAAGTGGTCGCCGATGTGCGGGAGATGGGTGTCCGGGTCGCCGCCCGGGGCTCGGGCGCGGGCAGCATGGTCAACCACGTGCTCCATATCGCCACCGCCAACCCGCTGGAGCACCGGCTGCTGTTCGAGCGCTTCATGTCGCGGCAGCGCACCGATCTGCCCGATATCGACCTCGATGTCGAGTCCGCCCGGCGGCTCGATGTCTACGACCGGATCATCGAGCGGTTCGGACGGGAGCGGGTCGCGATCACCGGTATGCCCGAGACCTACCGGGCCCGGCACGCGCTGCGGGACGCCGGGCTCGCCCTGGGGATCGCCCCCGGCGAGGTGGACCGGATTGCAAAATCGTTTCCTCATATCCGTGCGTCGGATATCGGCGCGGCCCTCGAAGAGCTGCCCGAGCTGCGGGGACTGGCCGCGCGGGCGGCCCCGTACCGCCTCCTCCTCGAACTGGCCCAGGGGCTGGACGCGCTCCCCCGGGGCATCGCCATGCACCCCTGTGGAGTGATCCTCACCAATGCCTCCCTGCTCGACCGGCTCCCGGTGCAGCCGACACCGACCGGCGGCTATCCGATGGTCCAGGCCGACAAGGAGGACGTCGAGGACCTCGGAATGATCAAGCTGGATGTCCTCGGTGTCCGGATGCAGTCGGCGATGGCCCACGCCACCGCCGAGATCGAGCGCGCCACCGGCCGCCGCGTCGACCTCGACGATCCGCGCCAGGTCCCCCTGGACGACCCCTTCGCCTTCAAGCTCATCCAGTCGTCGGACACCCTCGGGATGTTCCAGCTGGAGTCCCCGGGCCAGATGGATCTGCTGAGCCGGATGCAGCCCCGCGACCCGCAGGACGTCATCGCCGACATCAGCCTCTTCCGGCCGGGGCCGGTCGCCGGCGGGATGCCGGAGCAGTATGTCGCCGCCCGCCACGGCCGTCCGCTCGCCTATCCGCACAAGGACCTCGAACCCGTGCTCCGCGACACCTACGGAGTGGTGATCTGGCACGAGCAGATCATCGAGATGTTCCATGTCCTGACCGGCTGCGACCGGGGGTTCGGCGACTACGCCCGCCGGGCCCTCAGCGACCGTGCCCGGCTCCCCCGGGTCCACGACTGGTTCCACCGGGAGGCCGCCGCCCGGGGCTACTCACCGGCCGTGCGGAAGAAGGTCTGGGAGATCGTCCAGTCCTTCGGGGCGTACGGGTTCTCCCGCGCCCACGCGGTTGCCTTCGCCGTGCCCGCCCTCCAGTCGGCCTGGCTGAAGGCCCACCACCCGGCGGCCCTCTACGCGGGGCTGCTCGAACACGACCCCGGCATGTGGCCGAAGCGCGTCATCGTCGCCGATGCCCGGCGCCACGGCATCGCCGTGCTCTCCGTCGACATCAACCGCTCCCGCCCCGCCCACACCATCGAACGGGCGCCGGACGGCACCTGGGGTGTGCGGCTTGCGCTGTCCGGGGTGCGCGGCATCAGCGCGGACGAGGTCACCCGTATCGCCGCGGGCCAGCCCTACACCTCGCTCTCCGACTTCTGGCAGCGGGCCCGGCCCGGGCGGCCGACCGCCGAGCGGCTGGCGAACATCGGGGCGATGGACGGGCTGGGGGCTCTGGGGAGCCTGGGAGACCTGGGAGACCTGGGAGACCTGGAGGCGCCGGGGGCCCGGGGCGGCCCGGGCACCTCGGGCACCCCGGGCCCGCAGAACACGCACACGCCGGGCAGGCACACGCCGGGCAGGCACACCCCGGGCACGCCGGGCCCGCGGGACGTGCCGGGCACCTCGGGCGCGCCCGGCGCCCCGGGCCGGCGCGGAGACCGGCCCACCCGGCGGGATCTGCTGCTCCGGATCGCCGAACTCCACCGGCAGCACCGGGGGCGGCCTCTCGACGACGGCCAGCTGCCGATCCAGGGGTACGACCTGCCCACGCACGGCGCCGGGCTGCCGGAGATGACCGGACGGGAGGCGCTCAGCGCCGAACTGGGCGTGCTCGGCATCGATGTGAGCCACCATCTGATGGACCACCACCACCGGCTGCTGCGCGAACTCGGCGCCGTCGACTCCCGGCATCTGGGCGGGGTGCGGGCCGGGGAGACCGTCCTCGTCGCCGGGGTGCGGGCCGCCACCCAGACCCCGCCCATCGCCTCCGGGAAGCGGATCATCTTCGTCACCCTCGACGACGGCTCCGGCATGGTCGATCTCGCCTTCTTCGAGGACAGCCACGAGGCCTGTGCCCATACGGTCTTCCACTCCGGGCTGCTGCTGGTGCGCGGCACCGTGCAGCGCCGGGGCGGACGGCCCGGCGTCGTCGGGTCGATGGTGTGGGACCTGGAGGCGCTCGCGGTCGCCCGCCGCGACGGCGGACCCGAGGCGGTGCGCCGGCTGCTCGGACCCGGCGCGGACCCGGCCCGGGACTCCTCCGTACCGCGGGACCGGGACGGGGTGCGCCGCGGGACCGCGCGGCGGACGATCGCGCGGGAGACCGGGGCGAGCCTGCACCCCTGGGCGGACCTCAGGCCCGCGGGCGCCCCGAACACCCCGGATCTGAGGGCGCTGGGATACACCAGCCCCGGAAGCGCCGGGTGATCCGCGATGACCTCCGCACACCGCCATGTCCTGCGCGCCCAGCTCTTCCTGCCACCGGGCGGGGACCCCGGGCTCCACGCCAGGGTGCTGAGCACCCTGGAGGGGATCACCCCCCGTGTCCAGGCCGTCGAGCCCGACGCCGCCGATCTCGATGTCACCGGCGCGCTGCGGTTCTGGGGCCGGGACGTCCGGGGGATCGGGCAGCTGGTCCAGCTCCGCACGGCCGCCCTCTACGGCCTCCACGACACCACCGTGGGCGCGGGCCCCAACCGGATGATCGCCGCGATGGCGGCCGATGCCACCCCGCCCGGCGGTATGACGGTGATCAGGCACGAACCGAGGGCGGTGGCCGCGTTTCTGCGGCCGAGGCCGGTGGCCGCGCTGTACGGGGTGGGGCCCGCGACGGCGGCCACCCTGGCGGCGTACGGGCTGTACACCATCGGCGCCCTCGCGGACACTCCGCTGCCGACCGTGCAGCGCCTCTTCGGCGCCGCCGTCGGACGGAACCTCCACGAGCGGGCGCACGGGCGGGACCTCCGGCCGGTCACACCCGCTGCGGCGCCCCGGCAGGCCACCGCCGAGCACCGCTTCGACGCCGATGAACTCGACCCCGTCCGGCACCGGCGCGCCCTGCTCGGGCTCGCCGAGCGGCTCGGGGCCGGGCTCCGCGACGAGGCGCGGATCGCGGGGGCGGTGACGCTCACCGTGCGGTACGCGGACGGGTCGACGACCACCCGTACCCGCACCCTCACCGAGCCGACCCACCACTCGGCGGCGCTGGCCCGCAGCGCGTACGGACTGTACGAGCGGCTCGGCCTCCAGCGCGCCAGGGTCCGGCGGTTCACGCTCGGCGCGGAGGGGCTCCGTCCGGCGGCGGAGGCCGTCCGGCAGCTAACCTTCGATCCGCGTGCCGACCGGGCGCTGGCGGTGGAGGCGGTGGCGGACCGGGCACGGGCCCGGTACGGACCGGGGGTGCTCGGCCCCGCCACCCTGGCCGGTCCGCCGGGGTGAGGCCCTGGCCGGCCCACCGGGAGAAGCGGGGGGAGAGAGAAGCGGGGGGCGACGGGCGATGCGGAGAGGGCGGGCGGAGGTTTATCGGGGAACGCTCACGCTTGCGGGGGATGGTCGCCTCATGGGTGGTTCGATGGGGAATCGGTGGGCAACTCTGAGGTCGCGACGTCGTGAGCGGCTCCCGGGCGGCCGGCCAACCCCCGGGAGAAGGCCCTGATTTGCCCATCCGGTTCCTGGAGGAAACACATGGCAAGCATCCGTACCGCCCGCGTTCTCGCCGCTGTCGCCGCGCTGCCTCTCACCGTCGCCCTCTTCTCGGGTGCCGCCGCGGCCGACAACGGGGTTCTCTTCGCGGACGACGGATCGAGCACGACGGTGGGTGCGCTCATCGGCGGTGTCGCCGGTGACAACTACGGCACGTCGACCACCAGCCAGCTGCTGACGTCCCCCGGATCGACCGGCCAGAGCAGTGTCGCCGGTGTGAGCGGCTCCGCCTTCACCTTCGTCGACCAGGACAATGTCTCGATCAATTTCACTCCGCTGTGGTGGTGAGGGCCGGCCCGATGGGGGGACTGTCCGAGGGGTGAGCGCAGCCCGCGCGGGGCACTTCGGTGCCCGGCGCGGGCTGCCGCGCGTGGTGGTTCCGGAGCCCCGGCGCGGTCGGCGGCCTTGACACGCCCAAACTGTCTGACGGACAGTCAGAAAGTCTGGGCGGGGCGGGCGGTGGCCTCCGGGACGAGGACCGGGGCTCCTTCGCCGGGGCTTCCTCAGGGAGGGGTGAGCGAGGTGCAGCGGGAGGTCGTCACCACGGCGCGGCTCGGCCGCACGGGGGCCGTGGGCGGTGCGGGGAGTGCGGGGCGCGCGGGAAGCGCGGGAAGCGCGGGGAACGCGGGGAACGCGGGGAATGCGGGGAACGCGGGGAACACGGAGGACGCTGAGGACGCGGGGTTCCGGCGCCGGCTGAAGGCGTACGAAGGGCTTCCGGCCGTCACATCGGCGGTGGGCAAGGACCTGGTCAACGAGCCGATGATCAGGCACTGGTGCGAGGCGATGGGCGACACCGGCCCGGCCTACCGGGGGCCGGACGCCATCGCGCCGCCGACGATGCTCCAGGTCTGGACGATGGGCGGTCTCTCCGGGCACTCGGACGGCGGGACCCCGCAGGACGAGCTGTTCGCCCTGCTGGAAGGGGCGGGGTACACCTCGGTGGTCGCCACCGACTGCGAGCAGGAGTATCCGCGCCCGCTGCGGCCCGGGGACCGGATCACCTACGACGCGGTGATCGAGTCGGTGTCCGGGCGCAAGACCACCAGGCTGGGCGCGGGCCACTTCGTGACCACCCGTATGGACATCCGGGCGGACGGGGAACCGGCCGGCACCCACCGCTTCCGCATCCTGAAGTACGCGCCGGCCGGCCCCCGGGCCCCCGGGCGGAAGGGGCCGGCGCCGCTCCGGCCGCGCCCCGTCGTCAACCGGGACAACGCCGGGTTCTGGGAGGGGGTGGCCGCCCACCGGCTGCTGATCCAGCGCTGCACCGGGTGCGGGGCGCTGCGCTTCCCCTGGCTGCCGGGGTGCGGTGGCTGCGGCTCGGCGGAGTGGGACACGGTCGAGGCGAGCGGCGCGGGCACCGTCCACTCGTATGTGGTGATGCACCACCCGCCCTTCCCCGCCTTCGGCGAGGGGCCCTACGCGGTCGGGCTGATCGAGCTGTCGGAGGGGGTGCGGATGGTCAGCGGTGTGACCGGGGTGCCGTACGACCGGGTGCGGATCGGGATGCCGGTGGAGCTGGAGTTCCTCCGGGTGGACGCGGGGCTGGAGCTTCCGGTCTTCCGGGCCCCCGCCGACCCGGCCCCGGCCCCGGGCCCCGATCCTGACCGGGACCCCGATCCTGACCGGGACTCGGACCCTGACCGGGACTCGGACCCGGACCGGGACTCGGACCCGGACCCCGACTCCGCCCGGACCGCTTCCGTGGCTCCGGCCGCGCAGGGACCCGCGCCGGGACCCGCGCCCGTACCCGTTCTCGCCCCGGGACCCGTCCCCGCGCCCGTACCCACCCCGGCCGTCGGTGACGAACTGCCCCCGCTGGAGATCCCGGTCACCCGCACCCTGATCGTCGCCGGAGCCATCGCCTCCAGGGACTTCCAGGACGTCCACCACGACGCGGAGCTGGCCCGCCGCAAGGGCTCCCCCGACATCTTCATGAACATCCTGACGACGAACGGCCTGGTCGGCCGGTACATCACCGACTGCCTCGGGGAGCGCGCGCTGCTCCGCCGGGTCGCGATACGGCTGGGCGCGCCCTGCGGGCCGGGGGACACCCTGGTGCTGCGGGGCACGGTGACCTCCGCCGGGGACGGCACCGCCGAGGTGCGGATCACCGGAACCCACGCCCTCGGCACCCATGTGACCGGCACGGTCACGGTGGCCCTCCCGGTCCGGACGGAGGGGACCGGATGAGCCGGAGCCGGAAGGACGGCCTCGGCGGCAGGGCGGCCATCGCCGGTATCGGGGCGACGGAGTTCTCCAAGAACTCCGGCCGCAGCGAGCTGAAGCTCGCCGTGGAGGCGGTCCACGCCGCGCTGGACGACGCCGGTCTCTCCCCCGCCGATGTCGACGGCCTGGTCACCTTCACCATGGACACCAACCCCGAGATCACCCTCGCCCGGGCCGCCGGCATCGGAGAGCTGTCCTTCTTCTCCCGTGTCCACTACGGAGGCGGTGCGGCCTGCGCCACCGTGCAGCAGGCCGCCCTCGCGGTCGCCGCCGGGGTGGCCGATGTGGTCGTCTGCTACCGGGCGTTCAACGAGCGCTCGGGCCACCGCTTCGGCTCCGGGGTCCAGCACCGGGAGCCGTCGGCCGAGGGCGCGGCGCTCGGCTGGGTTCTGCCGTTCGGACTGCTCACCCCGGCCTCCTGGGCGGCGATGGCGGCCCAGCGCTATCTGTACGCCCACGGTCTCACCCCCGAGGCGTTCGGCCCGGTCGCCGTCACCGCCCGCCGGTACGCGGCCCGCAACCCCGCCGCGTACTTCCACGGGAAGCCCATCACCCTCGCCGACCACGCCGCGTCGCGCTGGATCGCCGAGCCGCTGCGGCTGCTGGACTGCTGCCAGGAGACGGACGGCGGCCAGGCCGTGGTCGTCACCCGAGCGGAGCGCGCCCGCGATCTGCGCCGGCCGCCGGCGCTGGTGGTCGCCGCGGCCCAGGGGGCGGGCCGGGCGCAGGAGCAGATGACGAGTTTCTCCCGGGACGACCTGACCGGGCTGCCCGAGACGGCGGTGGTCGCCCGGCAGCTCTGGCGCGGCTCGGGGCTGGCCCCCGCCGACATCGACGTGGGGATTCTCTACGACCACTTCACGCCGTATGTGCTGATGCAGCTGGAGGAGTTCGGTTTCTGCGGGCCGGGGGAGGGCTCGGGGTTCGTGGCGTCGGACGCCCTGCCGCTGAACACCCACGGCGGTCAGCTCGGCGAGGCGTATCTGCACGGGATGAACGGCATAGCGGAGGCCGTCCGGCAGATCCGGGGGACCTCGGTGAACCAGATACCGGAGGCGGCCCGGGTCCTGGTCACGGCGGGCACGGGCGTTCCCACGTCCGGGTTGATCCTGGGCGCGGACGGCTGAGTGAGGGGCCGCAGCGCTGGCCGCCCGCCCCGGGCCGACGTTGACTCGGGCCATGCGCACCCGCAGATCGGCCCGGGCCCAGGTCGCCGCGGCCCTCGTCCTCACCGTGCTGCTCGGCCTGCCCGATCTGCTGCTGGCCCCGCCCCCGGCACCGGCCCGGCAGGACGCCCGCTTCGCGTCGGCGACCAGCACCCCGCCCGACACCACCGCCGACACGGCCGTGACCTTCCGGGGGCCGGCGTTCGACATCTGCCGGGCCCCGTCCCTCGCCGCCATGAGGGCCTGGCGGAAGTCCTCCCCGTACGGCGCGGTCGGCATCCCCTACGCGGGCCGGGGCCGGGAGTGCGCCGGCCAGCCCCACCTCACCCGGAGCTGGGTCGCCGAGGTGCACCGGATGGGGTGGCGGGTGCTGCCGGTGTTCACCGGGGCGCAGCCCTCCTGCGCCCGCGCGTCCGAGACCGGCGCGTCCGAGACCGGCGCGTCCGAGACCGGCCGGTCCGAGACCACTGCGTCCGAGACCACTCCATCCGAGACCAGTGCGTCCGGCACCGGCACGGACACCCCCCACGACACCGGGAAGTCCCGGGAGGACCGGGACGGCGCCCGGGCCGCCGGGGAGGCCGCGGAGGAGGCCGCCGAGGAGGCCCGGCAGGCCCCCGACGCCCGGCGCCCCCGCCACCTCATCGGAGCCGTCCCCGCCGTCCAGGGAGAGCGCGAGGGGAACGAGGCCGTCCGCCGGGCGGCGGCTCTCGGGATGGGCCCGGGCAGCGCGCTCTACATCAGCCTGAAGTCGTACGATCTCGGCGACTCCCCCTGCGTTCGCGCGACCCTCGACTTCATCCGGGCCTGGAACCGGGAAGTACGGCGGCAGGGGTACGTTCCCGGCCTGCACAGCGACGCCGACGCGGGCGTGCGGCACATGGAGCGCGCCCGCCGGGCCGGCGCCGGGGATCTGCCGTCCGCGCTGTGGTTCGCCCGCTGGAACCGCAGGCCGTCGCTGTACGGGGAGCGTGCCCTGCACCCGTACGCCTGGCGGGTGAAGCGCCGCATCCATCAGTACGAAGGCCGGGTCAGCGAGGAGTACGGCGGCCATCGGCTGACCATCGGACGGAACATGACCGACGCCCCCGTGGCCCGCATCCGCGACTGAACCGGTCCCGGCCCGGGCCCGGTCCCGGCCTTCTCCCGGCCCGGCAGGGGTGAGATCAGCCCTGAGAGCGGGGTGATCGCCTCTGAGGGTCTCCTCCACCTTCAGGAGGTGGGGGCGACCCCACCCGTACAACCTGAGGCGGAGACGGCTTCAGGCCCTCCGGCCGATCCGCTTGAGCGGGCCCCGCTCCTAGCGTGGACCCATGACCACGCCAGTCTGCACAAACGCTTCGAGAGCTGCCCTGCCGGTGCCTCCGCCGTACGGTTTCGGGACCGCGACCGGAACCGGGCCCGGGGCCGTGACCAGGGTCGGGGCGGGTGCCGGGACCGATGCCAGATACGCGCCGCACGCCCGCTACTCGTCCTTCTCGTCGTACATGAAGGCGCGGGGACCCGTACTGCTGCGCACCGCGCGCTCGCTCACCGCGAACCCGTGCGACGCGGAGGATCTGCTGCAGACCGCGCTCACCAAGACCTATGTCGCCTGGGAGCGGATCGAGGACCACCGGGCGCTCGACGGCTATGTGCGCCGGGCGCTGCTCAACACCCGGACCTCGCAGTGGCGCAAGCGCAAGGTGGACGAGTTCGCCTGTGACGAGCTGCCCGAGCCGGAGACCGTGCCCTCGCCCGACCCCGCCGAGCAGCAGGTGCTGCACGACGCGATGTGGCGGGCGGTGATGAAGCTGCCGGACCGGCAGCGGGCGATGGTCGTGCTGCGCTACTACGAGGACCTCAGCGAGGCCCAGACCGCCGAGGTGCTCGGGGTGTCGGTCGGCACGGTCAAGAGCGCGGTGTCCCGCGCGCTCGGCAAGCTCCGCGAGGACCCGGAGCTGGCCCCGGTGCGCTGACCCCCGGCGAACCCCGGCGCGCCCGGCGCCCCCCGGCGCGCCCGGCAGGCGGCTGTCACGGCACAGCGCGCGGAATCGTTTGCGCGGCGGGTAGTGACATACCAATCGGTATGGGCGCAGAATCTGCACACCCCTACTGCCACGTAGCGCCAGCGCCCACCGGGAGGACGCCGTGCTGAGCACCATGCAGGATGTACCGCTGACCGTGACCCGCATCCTGCACCACGGGATGACGATCCACGGAAAATCGCAGATCACCACCTGGACGGGCGAGTCCGAGCCACGGCGCCGCAGTTTCGCCGACGTCGGCGAGCGGGCGAATCAGCTGGCGGGTGCCCTGCGGGACGAACTCGGCATCGACGCCGACCAGCGCGTCGCCACCCTCATGTGGAACAACGCCGAGCATGTGGAGGCGTACTTCGCGATCCCCTCCATGGGCGCCGTGCTCCACACCCTGAACCTCCGCCTCCCCGCCGAGCAGCTGGTGTGGATCGTCAACCACGCCGCCGACCGCGCGGTCATCGTCGACGGCACCCTGCTCCCCCTGCTCGCACCGCTGCTGCCGCACCTCCCGACGATCGAGCACATCGTCGTCTCCGGCCCCGGCGACCGCTCGCTGCTCGCCGACACCGAGGCCCGGGTGCACGAGTACGAGGAGCTGATAGCGGGCCGTCCCACCCGCTACGACTGGCCCGAGCTGGACGAACGGTCCGCCGCCGCCATGTGCTACACCTCAGGCACCACCGGGGACCCCAAGGGCGTGGTCTACTCCCACCGCTCGATCTATCTGCACTCCATGCAGGTGAACATGCGCGAGTCGATGGGGCTCGACGACAAGGACACCACGCTGGTGGTGGTCCCCCAGTTCCATGTACAGGCGTGGGGACTGCCGCACGCCTGCTTCATGACCGGTATCAACCTCCTCATGCCGGACCGTTTCCTCCAGCCCGGGCCGCTCGCCGGGATGATCGAGCGCGAGCGGCCCACACACGCCGCCGCCGTCCCCACCATCTGGCAGGGCCTGCTGGCCGAGGTCCTCGCCAACCCCCGTGACATCTCCTCCATGAAGCAGGTCACCATCGGCGGCTCGGCCTGTCCGCCCGCGCTGATGGAGGCGTACGACAAACTCGGCGTACGGCTCTGTCACGCCTGGGGCATGACCGAGACCTCACCGCTGGGCACGATGGCGCACCCGCCGGGCGGGCTCGCCGCCGAGGAGGAGTGGCCGTACCGCGTCACCCAGGGCCGTTTCCCGGCGAGCGTGGAGGCCCGGCTGATCGGCCCGGCGGGCCGGCCGCTGCCGTGGGACGGCGAGTCGGCCGGGGAGCTGGAGGTGCGCGGCCCGTGGATCGCGGGCGCCTACTACGGGGGCGCGGGCGGCGAGGAGATCCGGCCCGCCGACAAGTTCAGCGCGGACGGCTGGCTGAGGACCGGTGACGTCGGGGTCATCAGCGCCGACGGGTTCCTCACGCTCACCGACCGCGCCAAGGACGTCATCAAGTCCGGCGGGGAGTGGATCTCCAGTGTCGAACTGGAGAACGCGCTGATGGCCCATCCCGAGGTGGCCGAGGCGGCCGTCGTCGCCGTGCCCGACGAGAGGTGGGGCGAGCGCCCGCTGGCCACGGTCGTCCTCACGGAGGGCTCGGCCGCGGACTACGAGACGCTCCGCTCCTTCCTCGCCGAGCGGATCGCCAAGTGGCAGCTGCCGGAGCGGTGGGCGGTGGTTCCGGCGGTGCCGAAGACCAGCGTCGGCAAGTTCGACAAGAAGGTGATCCGGCAGCAGTACGCGGACGGCGAGCTGGACGTCACCCGGCTGTAGCCCGGGGCCGGCCGGCCCCCGGGGTCACCGGGGCCGGCCGGTGCGCTGTCCGGTTCGCTCTTCCGTGCGCTGTTCCGTGCGCTGTTCCGTTGGCTGCCCCGGCCGGTCCCTGGCCCGCTGCCCGGCCCGCTGTCCGGTGCGCTGCCCGGTCAGTTCGTACCGATCTTGGCGAGCAGATCCACGATCCGCGACTGCACCTCACCGCTCGTGGAGCGCTCCGCGAGGAAGAGAACGGTCTCGCCCGAGGAGAGCCGGGGCAGCTCGGCCCGGTTGAGCCCGGCCGAGGTGTAGACGACCAGCGGGGTGCGGTTCAGCCGCCCGTTCGCCCGCAGCCAGTCGATGATCCCGGCGCGGCGGCGGCGCACCTGCATCAGGTCCATCACCACCAGGTTCGGCCGCATCTGCGAGGCGAGCGTCACCGCGTCGGTGTCCGCCCCGGCCCGGGCGACCTGCATGCCGCGCCGCTCCAGGGTCGCGGTGAGCGCGAGCGCGATCTCCTCGTGCTCCTCGATCAGCAGCACCCGGGGCGGGTGCTGCTCGCTGTCGCGCGGGGCCAGCGCCTTGAGCAGGATCGCCGGGTCCGCGCCGTACGCGGCCTCCCGGGTCGCCTGCCCGAGACCGGCCGTCACCAGGACCGGGACCTCGGCCGCCACGGCGGCCTGGCGCAGCGACTGGAGTGCGGTACGGGTGATGGGGCCGGTCAGCGGGTCGACGAAGAGCGCCGCGGGGAACGCGGCGATCTGGGCGTCGACCTCCTCGCGCGAGTGCACGACGACCGGGCGGTAGCCGCGGTCGCTCAGCGCCTGCTGTGTGGAGACGTCGGGGGCGGGCCAGACCAGCAGCCGGCGCGGGTTGTCCAGGGGCTCCGGGGGGAGTTCGTCGTCCACGGGCCGGGGCTGCGGCTGGTTGGACACCTCGACCGCGCCACCGGGGCCGTCCAGCGGCTCGGGCCCCTCGGCGCCCTCGTCGGGCGCGCCTATCGCGTACGCCCGCCCCTCGCCCCGCTCGACGGGAAGCCGAGGCCCCTGGCCGGAACCGGGACCGGGACCGGCAGGGGTGCCGGGGCCGCCCTGGACCGGGCCGGACTGGGGGTGGGGGCGTGCGGTGGACTCGGGGCGCTCGCCCTCCGACGGGGTGGAGAGCCTGCGGCGCCGCCCGGAACCGAGCGATCCGCCCTGCTGTCCGGCCTGCTGGCTCTGCTGGCCCGTCTGCTGGCCGCCCTGCTGGCTGTTCTGCTGCTCGGCGATCTGCTGACCGAAGGGGACGCCCTGGCCGAGGGTCCGCACGCTGAAGGCCCGCCCGTGCGAGGCATCGGGCGGAAGCGGAGCCTCCGCGGGCAGTGGCTGCGCCACGGGGGCGGCGGGAGCCGGGATCGCGTCCAGCGGCGGGAGCGGCAGGGACACGGAACCGGTCTGCCCGGTCTCGTCCGCCGTCGCCGTCGTCGCGGCCCCGTCCTGGGACTCGGTGCTCTGCGCGCGCCGCCGCCCGGTCGGGGCCGGGTGGGGCTGCGGCGGGGTGTGGTGCTCGGTGCCCGGTTCGGTCCGTACGGGATCGTGCCGGCCCGCCAGGGAGGCATCGGCCGCCCCGGCTCCGGGCGGGACCCGGTCGGCCTCGGCGGGCGGCAGCGCGAACGCGCTCCGAACCCCGGCCTCCTCGGCGGGCGCGGGGGCCAGCGCCCGCCGCGCCCGGCGCCCACCCGCCCGCGCGTCATCGGACGGCCCGGCGGCGAGTTCGGGCATCCCGCCGCCCTGCGCCCGCCGGGCGCCGTGGTCGGGGGAGAGCCCCTGCGGGGGTACGGCGGTCTGCTGCTCGGGTCCGGGACGCGCGCCCGGGTGGGACATCCCCTGCGGCGGCACCGCCTGCTGGACCTGCTGGACCTGCTGGACCTGCTGGCCTTGCGGTGTTCGCGGTGTCTGCGGCGCTGTCTGCCGGGGGCCGCGCTGCGGGGGTGCCCCCTGGGGTGCGGGACTGTGCGGGGAGACGGACTGCCGGGGCACAGCGGCCTGCCGGCCGGAATCCCCCGGCTGGGGGATTCCGTGCGGGGAGACGGCCTGCGGCGACATGCCCTGCGGGGGCACCGCCCGGGCCGGCGCTCCCTGCTCGGGCGCCACCGGGCCCTGAGGCGAGTCGTCCCGGCCGGGCGCTTCCCCGGGCGGCACCGTCTGGCCGGGTGCCCGGCGCGCGGGCGCGCCCTCGGCCGCCGTGACCACGGCACCCTCGGACGACTCCTCGGCCGGGCTGGGCCGTCCGCGCCTCCGGCCGGTTCCGCCGCCGCCACCCAGGGTGTGCGAGTCCTGTGCCGTACCGCCCGGCTCGTCCGGCTGCGGCTCGCCCTGGCCGGCGGCCCGGCGGCGGCCGGTCGGCTGCGCCGCCGGTGCCTCGGCGGGCGGACCCGCGACGGCGCTCTCCAGGAAGGCGTCGGTGGACCCGCGCCGGGCACGCCGCCGCCCGCCGCCCGCCTCGGGACCGTCCTGGACACCGGAACCATCGGGTGTCTCCGGGGCCACCGGGACCGCCGGGGGCTCCGGGAGGGCCTCGGGCGGGAGCGCGACCGCTCCTGTGCCGCCCCCGGCCACGACCGGAGCCGCTTGTACTGCTTGTACTGCTTGTGCTGTCTGAGCGGGCAGGGCGGGGCGCGGCGGCTGTACGGGCCGGGCGGCGGGAGCGGCCACCGGAGCGGCGGTCATCGGAGCGGCACCCGGCGCGACACGGACCGCGGGACCGGCTGCCTGGCCGCGCGCGGG
This sequence comes from Streptomyces sp. NPDC001985, assembly GCF_040296845.1. Classification (NCBI taxonomy): domain Bacteria; kingdom Bacillati; phylum Actinomycetota; class Actinomycetes; order Kitasatosporales; family Streptomycetaceae; genus Streptomyces; species Streptomyces sp. NPDC001985. The sequence continues at coordinate 53,886 of NZ_JBEOYB010000006.1, read as the reverse complement.
ACCGGCCGCCCGGCCGAGTGCCGGGCCCCCGGGCTGACCGGCCGGCGGACCGGCCGCCGGGCCGAGCGCCGGGGCCCCGGAGGGCGCCGGAACGGCGACCGCCCCCGACCCCGCCCCGAGCGGCACCTCCAGTACATACGCACTGCCGCTCATCCCCGGCACCTCGTGCGTCTGGAGCACCCCGCTGTGCGCCTCGACGATCCCGCGCACAATCGGCTCGTGCACCGGGTCGCCCCCGGCGAACGGCCCCCGCACCTCGATGCGTACCACCTCACCGCGCTGGGCCGCGGCGACCACCACGGTCGAGTCCACATGCCCGCCGTCGGGCAGCAGCCGGGCCTTGCCGGTGGAGTCCACCCCGGCGACATCCGCCGCCAGATGCGCGAGCGCGGTCGCGAGCCGGCCGGGGTCCACCTCCGCCTCGATGGCCGGGGCGTGCACCGCGAACTGCGCCCGTCCCGGGCCGATCAGCTCGACGGCGCCCTCGACCCCGGCCGCGACGACCGCGTCGAGGAGGACCTTGGTCTTGGTGAGCTGCTCCCGGCCGGTGTCGAGCCGCTGGAAGCCGAGGACGTTGTCGATGAGCGTGGTCATCCGGGAGGAGCCGGCGGCCAGATGACGGAGCATCTGGTTGGCCTCGGGCCACAGCTGCCCCGCCGGGTCGGACGCGAGGGTGCCCAGCTCCGCCCGCAGCTCCTCCAGCGGCTCGCGCAGGGACTCGCCGAGCACGGCGGTGAGCTGGTCGTGCCGTCCGGCCAGTTCGAGATAGCGCTCGTCGCGCCCCTCGATCTCGGAGGTGTAGCGCTCGGACTTGTCCGCGAGTTCGGCGGTGTACCGCTCCGTCGTCTCGGCCAGCTCGGCGGTGTACCGCTCCACGGTCTCGGCGAGTTCGGCCGCGTGCTTCCGGGCCAGCTCCTCGCCGGGGCGGCGGTCGGTGAAGGTCATCACCGCGCCGACGAGCTGATCCCCGTCCCGGACCGGGGCGGTGGTCAGATCGACCGGCACCCGGGAGCCGTCCTTCGCCCAGAGCACCTGCGCCCGCACCCGGTGCTTGCGGCCGGACCGCAGCGTGTCCGCGAGCGGCGACTCGGCGTACGGGAAGGGCTTGCCGTCCTCCCGGGAGTGCAGGATCAGCGGGTGCAGCTCCTGCCCGCCGAGGTCGCTGGCCCGGAACCCGAGGATCTGCGCGGCGGCCGGGTTGACCAGGACGACCCGCCCCTCGGTGTCCGTGCCGACGACACCCTCGGCGGCGGCCCGCAGAATCATCTCGGTCTGCCGCTGCGAACGCGCCAGCTCCGCTTCCGTGTCCACCGTGCCCGACAGATCGCGGACCACCAGCATCAGCAGCTCGTCGCCGGTGTAGTTGTTGTACGAGTCGTAGGCCTCGCGCCCGTCCTCCAGGCTGGCGCTGGTGACCTCGACGGGGAACTCGCTGCCGTCCGTGCGGCGGGCCGTCATCCGCGTCGGTTTCGTACGGCCGCGCTCGTCGGCGCCCTCGGGACTGCGCATGGACCCCGGGATGAGCCGCGAGTCGAACGCGGGCAGCAGATCGAGAAGCCCGCGTCCGACGAGTGCGGTGCCCGGGGCCTCGAACAGCTCAAGGGCAATGGTGTTGGCGTTGACGACCGTGCCATTGCAATTGACGAGCACGAGGCCGTCGGGGAGAGCGTCGAGTATGGCTGCGAGGCGAGCAGCGCCTCGGGATGGCCTGCTGCTCACAACGACGGTTCCTCCCTGACCTACTGCATGTGCGGACGGCCGGGTTCCCATCTTGCCCCTCGAACCCTCAGCCTGTCACTGAAGGGAGTCTAAGGGCACCGGGTGCGCGCGGGGCGGCGGATGAGGGGGAGCTCATACCGAGGTCCTGTGTATATGCAGTGACCACCGACCTTACGACCTGGTGCTGGGCAGCACCGGCTCCATGGTCTGCCAGCGGGAAATCTCGCAGCCGTCGGTGCGGTTGAAGGTGGCGTCGACCGGCCGGCCGTGCCAGGTTCCGGTCACCCGGGCGGTGGCGGGGCCCCCCGCCTGCTGGGTGCACATCTGCCCCTGGGGCACGGGCGCGAACGGGTCGCTGCCCTCGCGCGCCAGCTGGTCCAGCCGCTCACACGCCCCCTCGGCGGCCGGGTGCGTACCGCCGGCCGGGTCGCACTCCAGCTCGTACCGCCCGTTGGTGCGGGCGTTCCCCGTGTCGGAGACGGTCACGGTCAGCCGGTCCCGCTCCGGCTCGGGGGCGGAGAGCAGCCCCGGCAGCGGGACGGGCAGGGCGGCGGCCCCGGCGACGGGGGCGGCGGCGGAGACGAGCGCGGCGGCGGAGACGGTCGCGGTGAGAACGATGCGGCGCAGCATGGATGCTCCTGGAGCTTGAGGCGGCTTCCGGTCGGTCGTGCCGTGGGGGCCCGGGCCCCCACCGCTTCTAACGCTCCGTGCGCCGGTCCGTTGCGCAACCGGACACCCGCCGATCGGACGCCCTCTCCCTCCGGCCCCTTCCCTCCGGAGCCCTCCCCGCCCTTCCCTGCCTCTTCCCCGCCCCTTTCCGCCCCGCCGAACGCGCTTTGCCCTGCGGCCCGCGCGCCTAGTACCGTGGGCAGCGATTGGTGGCGCGGCGTTCGACTGTGTCATCATCTGCACACACCACGCGCCCGCGCGGGTGTGCTGGAGGCGTCGCCTAGTCCGGTCTATGGCGCCGCACTGCTAATGCGGTTTGGGTCTTAAAGCCCATCGAGGGTTCAAATCCCTCCGCCTCCGCCAGCTCGATCACCGAAGCCCCGGCCCCTGCGGCCGGGGCTTCCGTGTTTCCCCCGAACGAGTGGCTCCGGCCCTCCGGATCTGCCCCACATCCGAGCTGTTTCCGCAGGTCAGGCGGGGTATGCGGAACGGATTTCGTCTCGCGGCGCAGGTCATGTAATGTTGTTCCCGCAACGCCGACCGGGAAGAAAAGCCCGGGAGACAAGCACTCGTAGCTTAACGGATAGAGCATCTGACTACGGATCAGAAGGTTGCAGGTTCGAATCCTGCCGAGTGCACAGCCAGGAAAGGCCCCCGGAGATCGTCCGGGGGCCTTTCGCGTTGCCGGGATATCCGCGCCCGAGAGGCCGCCCGGGCGCCGTGGGCGTGGGGCGGGTGCGCGTCGGCATGGTCGTTGTGTGCTGCCCTGAGCCGGGGTGGCGCCGGGGGATGCCGGTGCGGCGTGGCAGGCGCGTGGGCGGTCGTACGCTGGCCGCGTGACGTGGTTGATCGTGGCGGCCGGCGGAGGGGGTGACGCGGTCGCCGCGTCGATGGTGGGCAGGGCGCTGTACGGGGGCGGGGCGCGGGGGGTGGTCCTCACCTACGCGTGGGACCGGCTGCTCGTCGATCCGGTGCCGGGGCCTCGGGGGCCGGGGGATTTCCGCGGGCTCCGGGAGATGGTGCCCGGGGTCCACGCGGTCACCGCCGAGAGCGTGGCCATCGCCCCCGCCGGCTCCGCGCTCCCCCGGCTCGCGCGGGATCTCCCGGAGACCCTGGCGCTGATCGACCCGCACCACGGGGCCCTGGGCATCGCCCGGCAGCTCGACCGGCTCATCCGCCATCTGGAGCCGGACTCCGTCGATCTGCTGGATGTCGGGGGCGACATCCTCGCCCGGGGCGATGAGCCGGCGCTCCGGAGCCCGCTCGCCGACGCGCTCACCCTGGCGGCCTGCTCGCAGGCCGGAGCGCCCGCGCGGCTGCTGGTCGCCGGGCCGGGACTGGACGGGGAGCTGGACGCCGGGGAGCTGCGGGGGCTCCTCGGGCGGAACGTCCTCACCCTGGCCCCCGGGCATGTCGAGGCGATCGCCCACGTCCTGGAGTGGCACCCCTCCGAGGCCACCGCCCTGCTCGCCGCCACGGCCCGGGAGCTGCGCGGGCTCTGCGAGATCCGGGGCGCCGGGCTCCCCGTGCCTCTCACCGACGAGGGCCCCACCGTCCACGAAGTCGGCCTCGGCACCGCCCTGGAGCGCAACCGGCCGGCCCGCGCCATCGCCGCCACCACGACGCTCGCTGAGGCGGAACGGCTCACCCGCGACATCTGCGGCTTCTCCGAGATCGACGGCGAACGGGAGAAGGCCGCCCGGCTCGGCACCCGTCCGGCACGGGCACTCGACCCCGCCGCCGCCCTCGCCCGGGTCGCCGACTACGAACACCGCGCCCGCGCCCGGGGCGTCAGCCACACCACCTTCCGCCGCCTCGCCGAGGTCCTCGGGCTCTGCGGCGCCCAACGCGAGCAGCTCAGGGATCTGTTGATCGCCGGTCATCCGGAGCAGTACGCCGCCCCCCTCTGGCACATCCCGCCCCGGTGAGCGGGCGATGGTCTCCGTCCGGACCAGCGCGACCGCGCCGCGCGGAGGACCCGGCCGGTCCTGCCTTCCCCGTGCCGGGCACCACGGCCGGCACCGAAGGGGTCCCGGTGGGAGCGGAGCGCCCCCTCGCGGTGGGGGCGGAGCCCGTCGCGGGGAGTGTGAGAAGACCTGGGGCATAGTTCAGGCCACCGCTCCCATCTGCGGATCTCCCCTCTGGCGTGCGACGCTGTGACGCAGAAGCGCCTGGGGAGACGGCCGGAACCCGATGTACCGGCGCGGGCCGAGGCGGCTGGCTCCGGTACTGTGCCCGTTTTCGGTGGTTGCGGTGGTTGCGGTCACAACTGTGCGCCCGGAGGTGCGTATGACCTGGAGGTGCTCCGGGATCGGCTGGCCCCAGGAGGCGCGGATGGCCGTGCTGCGGTGGGAGGGCGGGCGGGTCAGCCCGCTCATCGCCGGGAGAACCCTGGGGTTCCGGGCGGAGGGCGACCGCGGCTGCGTCGGGGCGCGCGGGAACCCCTGCCCGGTGCGGGCCGTCGTCCCCGCGCGGGCCACGCGGGCGCGGTGCGGCGAGTGCGCGCGGCTGGACCGGGCGCACTCGGTGGCCGCCGACACCATCGCCGACGATCCGCGCACCTACCGTGTCTACCTCGCCTGGTTCGGCCCCGGCATGGTCAAGGCCGGCATCACCGCCGAGGAGCGCGGCCCCGCCCGGCTGCTCGAACAGGGCGCGGTCTGCTTCAGCTGGCTGGGGCGCGGGCCGCTCATGGCCGCCCGGCGGACCGAGGAGCTGCTGCGGAGCGCGCTGGGCATACCGGACCGCGTGCCGTACGCCGACAAGCGCGCCGTCCGCGCCCAGCTCCCGCCGGACCCCCGGGAGCGCTCCGCCGAGATCGCCGGGCTGCACCGGCGCGCCCTCGCGCTCGACGGCTGGGCCGAGACCCTGGAGCCGCTCGGCTTCGCGGCCGTCGACCACAGCGGCGCCTTCGGTCTGGACGGGCTCCCGCCCGCCACCGCCGTCGTACGGGAACTCTCCCCCGGCGGCGCGGTCGCCGGGGAGCTGCTCGCCGTCGCCGGGCCCGATCTGCATCTGCGGACGGCGGACGCCGAGATCGTCGTCCTCGACACCCGGCTGATGTCCGGCTGGTCCCTCATCGGGGCGGACTCCACCGCCGGGGTGTCGGTGCCGACCTCCGCGCTGGGGGTCGAGGCCGGAGGTGCCGGGATGCAGGACGGGCTGTTCTGAGCGAGGCCGGGCGCCTCGCCGTGCTCCGGGGCCCCGGGGCGCCCGGTGCTTCGAAGGTGGCCCTCGCCGCGCGCGGCGTCCCCGTCGCCCTCGGGCCGGACCTCCCGGACATCCCCTGTCCGTACGTCCGTCAGCCCCACGCCCTGGAGGGTCCCGGCCCCCGGTGACGGCCGGCCGCCGCGCGGTCCACCGGCACAACGGGGCCCGGCTCGCGGCCCGGTGGCCGGCTCCCGGTACCCGCCCCGGCGGTCCCCGGCCCGGTTTCTCAGTCAATTCACAGCTGGGGGCAAGGCCGTTTTCAGGGCGGGGGCGCAGCCTGTCGGCCATGACCGTGATCTCGCCCCAGGGGCGTACCGAGGTGCTCAGGCCGGACGGGAGAGCTGTCCGGGTGCTCGTCGTGAACGGCGAGGCGGCGCTGAGCGATCTGCTGTCGATGGCCCTGCGTTACGAGGGGTGGGAGGTGCGCGGCGCCGGGGACGGCACGGGGGCGGTGCGCGCCGCACGGGAGTTCCGGCCCGACGCGGTGGTGCTCGATGTGCTGCTGCCCGACATGGACGGGCTGGCCTTCCTCGGCCGGCTGCGGCGCGAGCTGCCGGATGTGCCGGTGCTGCTGCTCACCGGCGGGGACGCCGCCGAGGAGCGGATCGCCGGGTTCACGGCGGGCGGCGACGACTGCGTGACGAAGCCGTTCTCGCTGGAGGAGGTCGTCGCCCGGCTGCGCGGGCTGATCCGGCGCTCGGGTGCCGCGTCCGCGCGGGCAGGGTCGCTGCTCTCCGTGGGTGATCTGACCCTGGACGAGGACAGCCACGAGGTCTGCCGGGGCGGGAAGTCCATCCATCTGACGGCCACCGAGTTCGAGCTGCTGCGGTATCTGATGCGCAACCCCCGGCGGGTGCTCAGCAAGGCGCAGATCCTCGACCGGGTCTGGTCGTACGACTTCGGCGGGCAGGCCAATGTGGTCGAGCTGTATGTCTCGTATCTGCGGAAGAAGATCGACGCGGGGCGGCCACCCATGATCCACACCCGGCGCGGGGCGGGGTATCTGATCAAGCCGGGGGAGGGCGCGCCCCGGGAGGCGCCGTCGCGGAACCGCCGGCCGGTGGGCGGGCCGGCGCGAGGACCGGTCGGCGGGCCGGTCGGGTGAGGCGGGAAGGGCCGGTGGAGTGAGGGCGGAAGGGCCGGTGGGATGAGGGCGGCCGATATTCGCTCTACAGCGTAGAGCTGATCCTTGTACGGTGTACGAGCACACGCCTCGTACGCCGTATAAGGAGCTGCCCATGACGGCCGCCGCCACGACCACCGAACCGGAGCTGACCCCCGCCGGCCGCCACCCCCAGCGCTGGCTGATCCTCGGGGTGATCTGTCTCGCCCAGCTCACCGTGCTGCTCGACAACACGATCCTCAGCGTCGCCATCCCCTCCCTCAACCGTGAGCTGGACGCCTCCGCCACCGACATCCAGTGGATGATCAACGCCTACTCGCTGGTCCAGTCGGGTCTGCTGCTCACCGCGGGGAACGCCGCCGACCGCTACGGCCGCAAGAAGCTGCTGATGGCCGGGCTCGTGCTCTTCGGCGCCGGCTCGCTCGCGGCCGGGCTCGCCCAGTCGTCGGCGCAGCTGATCGCCGCGCGGGCGGGGATGGGGGTGGGCGGCGCGCTGCTGATGACCACCATCCTCGCGGTCATCGTCCAGGTCTTCGACGACAGCGAGCGGGTCAAGGCCATCGCCCTCTGGTCGACCGTCACCTCCCTGGGCTTCGCCGCCGGGCCGCTGATCGGCGGGATCATGCTCGACCACTTCTGGTGGGGCGCGATCTTCCTCATCAACCTCCCGGTCGCGGCACTCGCGCTGGTCGCGGTGGCCGTCCTCGTACCGGAGTCCAAGAATCCGCAGGGTGAGCGGCCGGATCTGCCGGGCGCGCTGCTCTCCACCGTCGGTATGACGGCCGTGGTGTACGCGATCATCTCCGGGCCCGAACACGGCTGGACCTCCCCGGAGGTGCTGGCCTCGGCGCTCGTCGGTATCGCGGTGCTGGGTGCGTTCACCCTGTGGGAGCTGAGGACTCCGTATCCGATGCTGGATATGCACTTCTTCCGGAACCGGCGGTTCATCGGGGCCGTCGCGGGCTCGATCCTGGTCGCGTTCGGCATGGGCGGCTCGCTCTTCCTGCTGACCCAGCACCTTCAGTTCGTGCTCGGGTACGGGCCGCTGGACGCGGGTCTGCGCACGGCTCCGCTGGCGCTCACCATCGTCGCCCTCAACCTCACCGGGTTCGGCCCCCGGCTGCTGCCGAAGTTCGGCACCCCGCTGACGATCGCGATCGGCATGGGTCTGGTCTCCGCCGGACTCGCCTCGATCGCGCTGCTCGGCGGGGAGAGCTACGGCGGGATGTTCCTCGGGCTCGTGGTGATGGGCGCCGGTATCGCGCTGTCGATGCCCGCCATGGCCAACGCGATCATGAGCGCGATCCCGAAGGAGAAGGCCGGGGTGGGGGCCGGGGTCAACGGCACTCTCGCGGAGTTCGGCAATGGGCTCGGGGTCGCCGTGCTCGGTGCCGTACTGAACTCCCGGTTCGCCGCGCTCGTGCCCAGTGTGATCGGCGCGGCCTCGCTGCCGGCGGCCCTCGCGGCGGCGGACGGCGCCGCCGAACGGGAGCGGATCTCGGAAGCCTTCGCCTCCGGCCTGGAGACGAGCCAGCTCGTCGGGGCGGTGGCGGTGCTGGCAGGCGGTCTGCTGGCGGCGCTGCTGCTGCGGCGGGCGGAGAATGCGGAACCGGCCGGTCAGGCGGCATAGCATCGGACGGACGGACGCGACCGGAGTGCCGGCTCCGCCGGACGCCGGCGCATCCGGTCGGTCGTCCGGCCGGACGACGGTCTGTCCGTCTGTCCGTCTGCCCGAGGGGCTACCGCTGAGGAGGGTGCGCGATGGTGAGTGCGGCCGACCGTGTGAAGGGTCCCGCCCGGACCAGTGTGTGGCTGGAGGACCGGACCGGCCGGGTCCGCAGGTCGCCGGCCCAGGCCGCCGGGCTGGACCGCGAGCGGATCGTCGAGGCGACGGTGCGGCTGCTGGACGCCGAGGGCGCCGCCAAGTTCTCGATGCGGCGGCTGGCGGCGGAGCTGGATGTCACCGCGATGTCCGTCTACTGGTACGTCGACACCAAGGACGACCTGCTGGAACTGGCGCTGGACGCGGCCTTCGGCTCGATCTCGCTGCCGGAGACGGGTGAGAGCGAGGCGGGGCGGTGGCGGGAGCAGCTCCGCGCGCTGGCGACGGAGTACCGCACGATGCTGGTGCGGCACCCCTGGGTCTCGCCGCTGGTGGGGTCCTTCCTCAACATCGGCCCGAACTCGCTGAGGTTCTCGCTCGCGGCGCAGCAGGTGATGCGGAACACCGGGCTGCCGTCGCACGGGCAGTTGGGCGGGCTGTCGGCGGTGTTCCAGTTCGTGTACGGGTTCGGCACGATCGAGGGGCACTTCATCGCGCGCTGCGATTCGGCGGGGCTGACGCAGGACGAGTACTACCGCGAGGCGATGGGGAGTGTGACCGCCGATCCGGCGCTGGGGGACTATCTCAGCAGCTCCGAGGAGATCATGGACGCGCGGGGCGGGGACACGGTGGAGGAGAGCCGGGAGCGGGACTTCGGGTACGCGCTGGATCTGCTGGTGGCGGGGATCGAGGCGATGGTGGCTCGCAGGTAGGGGCCCCCGCCCCGGCCCCGCCCCGCCGCCCCCCGGCCCCGCCCCGCCCGGCCCCGCCGCCCCGCCCCGCCGCGCCGCGCCGCGCCGCCGGAGAGTGAGGCGCGGGGTCCCGCGTGGGTGCGGGCCCCGCGTGGTGCGGATCGCCGTGGTGCGGGTCCCGCGTGGTGCGGGGCCGTCCTCGATCGCCGGACGGGCTCGGGGCGCGCGGGTGCCGCCCGAACCGGCCCGACCGGAAGAGACGACCTAGGCGGAGCGACCGGCCGGCGACGCCTTCTCCCGTACCGCGTCGCCCCTGAGCGCGACCTCCCGGATGAAGACCGTCACCACACACGCCACCAGCGCGAAGGGCGCCGAGTAGAGGAAGACATCCGCCACCCCGTTCCCGTACGCGCTCTCCATCACCGCGCGCACCGGCTCCGGCAGCGCCGCCAGATCGGGGATGCCGCCCCCGGCGGCGCCTCCGTCGCCCAGGGCGGCGGCCTCCGGGCCGAGCCTCGCCATGCCGTCCTCGACATAGTGGCCGACACGGGTCCCCAGCACCGCGCCCAGCGCGGAGACGCCGATGGCGCCGCCGAGGGAGCGGAAGAAGACCACGACGGACGAGGCGGCGCCCAGGTCCTCGGGCGCGACCTGGTTCTGGGTGCAGAGCACCAGGTTCTGCATCATCATGCCGAGCCCGAGCCCCAGGACCGCCATGGACGAGGCGAGGTACCAGACCGGGGTGTCGTGCCGGATGACCCCCAGCAGCGCGAGACCCGCCGTCGTCAGCGCGCCGCCGACGACCAGCCAGGCCTTCCAGCGTCCCGTCCTGGTGATGATCAGACCGGAGGCCGTGGAGGAGAGGAAGAGCCCCGCGATCATCGGGATCGTCATCACCCCGGACATCGTCGGGGACAGCCCCCGCGCCAGCTGGAAGTACTGGCTGAAGAAGACCGTGCCCGCGAACATCGCGACACCGACGAAGAGCGAGGCCACCGACGCCAGGGTGATGGTCCGGTTCCGGAACAGCCGCAGCGGAATGATCGGGTCGCTCGCCCGCGCCTCGGTGACCAGGAAGCCCGCGCCGAGCGCGACCGCCCCGCCGACCAGGGCGAGGGTCTGCCAGGACGCCCACGCGTAGCTGTCCCCGGCGAAGGTCACCCACACCAGCAGCAGCGACACCGCCGCGCTGATCAGCAGCGCGCCCGTCCAGTCGACCCTGACCCGCCTCCTGACCACCGGCAGCTTCAGCGTCTTCTGGAGCACCACCAGCGCGAGCAGCGCGAACGGCACTCCGACATAGAAGCACCAGCGCCAGCCGAGCCACTCGGTGTCCGTGATCACCCCGCCCAGCAGCGGTCCGCCGACCGTCGCGACCGCGAAGGTGGCCCCGAGATAGCCGCTGTAACGGCCGCGCTCCCGGGGCGAGATCATCGCCGCCATGATCACCTGCGCGAGGGCGGTGAGACCGCCGACCCCGATCCCCTGGACCACCCGGCAGGCGATCAGCATCCCGGTGCTCTGCGCGAGCCCCGCCACCACCGACCCCGCCACATAGATCAGCAGGGCTATCTGCACCAGCAGCTTCTTGCTGAAGAGATCCGCGAGCTTGCCCCACAGCGGGGTGGTCGCCGTCATCGACAGCAGCGCCGATGTGACCACCCAGGTGTAGGCGCTCTGACCGCCGCCGAGGTCGCCGATGATCCGGGGCAGGGCGTTGGAGACGATGGTGGACGACAGGATGGCGACGAACATGCCGAGCAGCAGCCCGGACAGCGCCTTCATGATCTGCCGGTGGGTCATGGGGGCGTCGCCGGCCTCGGGGGATGGCCCGGCCAGGCCGTCGCCGCGCACACCGGTGGGCGTGGTGGTCGCCATGGGTGGTCCTTCTCCTATCGTTGGTCCTCGGGGAGCGTGCGGCAGTCCCCGAAGGAGTCGCGCAGCCGGTCGAGCATGGTGATGAGCCGGCCGACGTCGTCGTCGGACCAGTCGTGGAGATTGCGGGCGAAGACCTCCGAGGTGCGCCGGTGCAGTTCGGCGATCATGTCCCGGCCCGCCGGGGTGAGCCGCAGCAGACGGGAGCGCCGGTCCTCGGGGTCCAAGGCCCGCTCGACCCAGCCGCGTTCGACGACATGGGCCACATGTCTGCTGGTCACCGACATGTCGATGGCGAGCAGATCGGCGAGCCGGCTCATCCGCATCTCGCCGTGGCGGGCGAGGAGGGCGAGCACGGCGGCGGCGCCGGAGGGGCACTCGACGGGCAGCCGGCGGGCGAGGGTGCGCCGGATGCCGCTGATGGCGCTGATCTGTCGGGCCAGTTCCGCGTACTGACTCTGTGCGGCCATGGCCGAGCCCTCCCCATCCTGTTGTTGCTTAGGGCAACCATAGATTCAGTTGGTTGCTGAAGGCAAACGAAAAGGCGGGCGATGGTGGTAAAGGAAGGCCAAAGCCCCCGAGACCGGAGCCGGGGCGCGCCCGGTGGGCCGTGCCCGGGGTTGGGCGCCGCACCCGGGTTCGCTAGGGTCGTGCCCCATGGCACACAACCCCCATGCGCCCCAGGGCCAGAACCCCCAGGGCAACAACGACCCTTCCGGCAGTACCCAGATGTTCCGCGCGTTCGTCGACGAGGGCGCTCCCCAGGGCCGCCGTCAGGCCGCCGCCGCGCAGTCGGGACCCAAGGCAGGCGTGATCATCGCCGTCATCGCGGTGGTCGCGGTCCTCGGCGCGGTGGCCTGGCTCGCCCTGGCGTAACCACACCGCGCGACAGTCCGCGCGGGGTCCGGCGGGAGTGCCGGGCGGCGACGCGGACGGTGTACGACCCGGTCCGCGCCGATCCGGCGGTGATCCGGCGGTGATCCGACGGCGATCGGCGCGGGGCGGGGGACCGGTGGGATCTCGGCCGCCGGCCGGCCGGCCCGGGTGCGCGCCGATGAGGTGCGTAGGGATGGGGCCGTCCCCGAAGTCACCTGTGCGGCACCGGTGTTGCGGAGCCCCGGCCTCACCTTCGCGTACCCGCCCGTCTGCCCCGTGCCGTGCGGACGGGGCGGGTGCCCTCGACTGCCACAGGCACAGGCACAGGCACAGCCACAGGCACACAGGCATGGCTGTGCGCGGCCGTGGCGTGGCGCCGGGCCGGGTTTGAACGTCCAGCGGCACACCGGCGCGACCGCGCGCCGCTCGGCGGTACGGCCGTGGGTGCGCCGCCGGCTCCCCGGCCTTCCGCGCCCACCGCCGCGCGCCCGTCCCGAGCACCGCTTCCGTACGCGGTCAGCGCCCCGCTCGGGCAGAGCGCCGCCACCGCTGTGGCCTCCGGCCAGGGAGCCGATGGGCCGTCAACAAGAAGCGCCGGACAGGCGGTCGACCCGCGATCAGTCCGCGATCAGTCCGTCCCGGAGCTGGGCGAGGGTCCGGGTCAGCAGCCGGGAGACATGCATCTGGGAGATGCCGACCTCCTCGCCGATCTGTGACTGCGTCATATTGGCGAAGAACCGCAGCATGATGATCTGGCGCTCCCTGGGCGGGAGTTTGGCCAGCAGCGGCTTGAGGGACTCGCGGTACTCCACGCCCTCCAGCGCCGTGTCCTCGTAACCCAGGCGGTCGGCGAGGGAGCCCTCGCCTCCGTCGTCCTCGGGGGACGGGGAGTCCAGCGAGGAGGCGGTGTAGGCGTTGCCCACGGCGAGGCCGTCCACGACCTCCTCCTCGGACACGCCCAGCACGGCGGCGAGTTCGGGAACGGTCGGCGAGCGGTCCAGCCGCTGCGCCAGCTCGTCGCTGGCCTTGGTGAGCGCGAGCCGCAGCTCCTGGAGGCGGCGCGGCACCCGCACCGACCACGAGGTGTCGCGGAAGAACCGCTTGATCTCGCCCACGACGGTCGGCATCGCGAACGTCGGGAACTCCACGCCCCGTTCGCAGTCGAAACGGTCGATCGCCTTGATCAGGCCGATGGTGCCGACCTGGACGATGTCCTCCATCGGCTCGTTGCGGCTGCGGAAGCGGGCTGCCGCATAGCGCACCAGCGGAAGATTCAGCTCGATCAGAGTGTCGCGCACATAGGTGCGCTCCGGGCTGTCGACGCTCTCGCCGGTCTCCGCAGCCTGCGCGGTGTTCGCGGCGTCCAGCGCGCGCAGCCGCAGGAACAGCGAACGGGAGAGAGTGCGGGTGTCGATGGCCTCCGAGCTGTCAGGTGTGACAGGTGCGGGTGCGCTCGGTACGGGCGTGAGCGTGAGCACCTTCGAGCTGCCCTGTTCTACGGACATGCCACCCCCTTGAGGTCGCGTACGGTCGCGGTGGCCGCGACCAACGGAGGAACGCAGCCTGCACCTGAAATACCGGTCACAAGGCTGCGGCAAACGCGTCACCGGCAGAATGTCACATGTCGGCAACACGCCGAAGAGATTTGTCGACACTTCTTGAGGGGATCATCGCAGGAAGCAGGGGGTGCGCGGGGGTTGGGCCCGTGCAAAAACAATCAGATGGGGTATACCCGTTCCAGCTACGCTTCGATCCTGTTTGCGGATCGCAATCGGGCGAAGCTGCGGGCAAGGAGCCTTGACACATGCATCTGTGAGACGCCGAGTTCCTGGCTGATCTGCGACTGCGTCAGATTGCTGTAGTAACGGAGCATCAGAATCCGCTGCTCCCGCTCGGGCAGCTGCACGAGCAGATGGCGTACGAGGTCCCGGTGCTCGACGCCCGCCAGCGCGGGGTCCTCGTAACCGAGCCGGTCGAGCAGCCCCGGCAGCCCGTCGCCCTCCTGGGCGGCCTCCAGCGAGGTGGCGTGGTACGAGCGCCCGGCCTCGATGCAGGCGAGCACCTCGTCCTCGCCGATCTTGAGCCGCTCGGCGATCTCGGCGGTGGTCGGGAGCCGGCCGTGGGCGGTGGTCAGGTCCTCGGTCGCCCCATTGACCTGGACCCACAGCTCGTGCAGCCGCCGGGGGACGTGCACGGTGCGCACATTGTCGCGGAAGTATCGTTTGATCTCGCCGACGACCGTGGGCATCGCGAAGGTGGGGAACTGGACCCCCCGGTCCGGGTCGAAGCGGTCGATGGCGTTGATCAGGCCGATGGTGCCGACCTGGACCACGTCCTCCATCGGCTCGTTGCGGCTGCGGAAGCGGGCCGCCGCGTACCGCACCAGGGGCAGATTCGCCTCGATCAGCGCCCCGCGCACCCGGGTGTGCTCCGGGGTGCCGGGCTCCAGATGCTTCAGCTCGCCGAAGAGCACCTGGGTGAGGGCGCGGGTGTCGGCGCCTCGGCCGCCGGGGCGGAGAGGGGGGCCGGCGGCGGGGTCGAGAGGGTCGGGGGCGCCGGTGTCGGTGAGAACGTCCGGGTCGGTGAGTACGCCGGTGCCGGCCCCGCCGGGGGTGTCGTCCGGCGGGTCGCCGCCGGGCTTCCCCGGCCCGCCGGGCGCCGCGGCCGGGGGATCGTCCGTGCGTTCGTTCTGGGGCAGCGCTTCAGGCGCGGTACTGGCCGGCACGTACGCCACCCCTTTGCGGTCATCTACGGTCAACTCATCAATCAAAAGCGGTCATAGCATCACAAGACATGTCCACTGTGTGCAAGCACCAGATAACACCGTGTTGAAGGCAAGTTGGGGTTCAAACCTCAAAAAGCCCCTTGCCGCAGGGGCAAGGGGCCGTGCCGGACGCTGTACGGGAAGGGGGAGCGCGGGGTCCGGGGGTCAGAACTCGTAGTCGGCGATCACCCAGCTGGCGAACTCCCGCCACTGTCCGGCCGCCGCCTGATGGGCCGGATGCTCGATATAGCGCTTCAGCGCGTCCTGATCGGCCACGGCGGAGTTGATCGCGAAGTCATGGGCGATGGGCCGGTCGCTGATGTTCCAGCCGCACTCCCAGAACTCCAGCCCGGGCACGAGACCGTCCAGCTCCTGGAAGGCCCTCGCCCCGGCGATCACCCGGGGCTCGTCGCGCGAGACGCCCTCGTGGAGCTTGAAGAGGACCAGATGACGGATCACAGGGGGCTCCTCACCGGGGGCGGCCGGGGCCCGCCGGGTCTAGTTGACCAGCTCGGTCATGAAGTCGCCGACGCTGTTGGCGGCGCTCGATATGCCCTCGAACCCTATCTGGACCAGGTCGGCGGCCTTCTCCGGGGAATTGATGATCGTGTACAGCACAAAGATGATCAGGATGTAGAGAGCGATCGTCCTCGCCTGGGCCATGTGCCTCGTCCTCCCCGATGATCCCGTGTGGCTCCCCTGGGACCTGTGGACCCGTGATCTCTCGGTGATCGTTGGAGAGTCGCGGAAGTCTAACCGAGCCTTTAAGGACCAAGGGCCCGGAGATGCGGGCCGTTTGCCGTCGGGGTGCGCGGTCGCGGGGGCGGACGATGGAGACGGCCCGCAGGGATCTGGCAGGAATGCCGGCGGGCCCCGGAGACCGGCCCCGCCCCGCGCGGCCCACCCCGCCGCACGTTCCCCCGACTGCGGCACCCGGGCCGGCGGACCGGTCTCCCTCACCGGGGGGAGCGGCCTCCCCCGATTCCGCTTCCCCCGACCCGGCGCGAAGAAGCCCCGGCCACCCCGGTGGCCGGGGCTTCCTCATGGGCCCGGCCGGCGCCCGGGCCGATGAGGAGCCCGGCCCCGGGCGGCGGGAGAAGCCCCGTCCCCGGATGGGAAGAGTCCCGGTCCCGGGCAGTGGCAAGGGCCTCGGGCAGCAGGAAGGGCCCCGGTGCGTCGCACCGGGGCCCTTCATCAAGAGCGGTAGCGGAGGGATTTGAACCCTCGGTGAGTTTCCCCACACTCGCTTTCGAGGCGAGCTCCTTCGGCCGCTCGGACACGCTACCGGGAGAGAGCTTAGCCCAAGGTGGGCCGTGCTCTGAAATCCGTATCCCGGAAGAACGCGGTGAGCTGCTCCGCGCACTCCCGTTCCAGGACTCCCTGGACGACCTCGGGGCGGTGGTTGAGGCGGCGGTCCCGTACGACGTCCCAGAGGGAGCCCGCCGCGCCGGCCTTCTCGTCGCGGGCGCCGTAGACCACCCGGTCCAGCCGGGACTGGGTGATCGCTCCCGCGCACATCGTGCACGGCTCCAGCGTCACCACCAGGGTGCAGCCGGTCAGGCGCCAGCCGCCGAGCCGCTCGGCGGCCCGGCGGATCGCCAGGACCTCGGCGTGCCCGGTGGGGTCGCCGGTCAGTTCGCGTTCGTTGTGGCCGGTGGCGAGGAGGGCGCCGGACCGGTCGAGCACGACGGCGCCGACCGGCACATCGCCGGACAGCGCCGCCCGCCCGGCCTCCGCCAGAGCGAGGCGCATCGACGCCTCCCACGGGTCCCGTACGGGATCGCCCGCCCCGGATGGTGCCTCGGTCACTAGCGAGCGGTCTCCAGCACATCGGCGGCGCCCACGGCGTCCGCGATCTCCAGCAGCGCGTCCGTGTCCAGTGTCAGCAGCTCCTTCTGCGAGAGGCCGAGGTCGGCGAGGATGTCGCGGTCGCCGAGCGGCGCCGCGGGTACCGAGTCGGCGGTGGGGTCCGGGTCGTCGTCGGCGTCGTCCGCCGGCGGCTCGCCGTCCTCCGTACCGTCGAGGTCGAGTGCGTCCAGTTCGTCGGCGGGGTCGCCATCGTCCCGGCCGAGCAGTTCATTGGTGAGGATCTCCCCGTAGGAGGAGCGGGCGGCTGCCGCCGCGTCCGAGACGAAGATACGAGGGTCCTCCTCGCCCTCCACCCGGACGATCCCGAACCAGGAGTCCTCCTGCTCGATGAAGAGGAGCACCGTGTCCTCGTCGAGCGAGGCCTCGCGGGCCAGGTCCGCCAGATCCGACAGGGTCTCCACATCGTCGAGCTCTGTGTCGCTCGCTTCCCACCCGTCATGAGTGCGCGCGAGCAGTGCGGCGAAGTACACCGTGACTCTCCCACTGATCAGAGGTGTGACGACTGGGCGGCGCGCTGATGCGTGCGTCGCCCACTCGGAATCGTGGCAGAAACCCGGGCTTTGCGAGAGGTCTTCCGTCGTTGCGTCGGCCATCAGTTCTCAGCCGGTGGTTTCTCGTGGAACCGCCGATCGGGGGAACGGCTACCAGCGGAAGGTGCGCATACGCATCTGCTGGCGCATGCGCGCCGCCCGTGCCCGCCGGGGCTGGACGCGGTCCCGGAGGGCCTTGGCCTCGTTCAGCTCTCGGAGGAAATGGGCGCGGCGCCTGCGGCGCTCCGCCTCGTCCTCACTCTCCTGCGCGCTCTGCGCCCCTGGGCTTTCCCGGGCGCGCTCCACGGCGCGTTGCGCCTGCTCGCGCTCCTGTTCGGGATGCTCGGGTTCCGGCATCGGGCACACCACCCCACGGCTGGACGTCTGCCTCCACCTTCCCTCCAGAGGCTGCCTTGATGCGAGCCGGGCTACTGTTGACGGCATGCGGATCCATGTCGTCGACCACCCGCTGGTGGCGCACAAACTCACCACACTGCGCGACCGGCGCACCGACTCCCCGACCTTCCGGCGGCTCGCCGACGAACTGGTCACACTCCTCGCCTACGAGGCGACCAGGGATGTGCGCACCGAGCAGGTGGACATCGACACCCCGGTGGTCCGTACGACCGGGGTGAAGCTGTCGCACCCGCGCCCGCTGGTGGTGCCGATCCTGCGCGCCGGGCTCGGGATGCTCGACGGGATGGTGCGGCTGCTGCCGACCGCGGAGGTCGGCTTCCTCGGGATGATCCGCAACGAGGAGACGCTGGAGGCGTCGACCTACGCGACGCGGATGCCGGAGGATCTGTCCGGGCGCCAGGTGTACGTCCTGGACCCGATGCTGGCGACCGGGGGGACGCTGGTCGCGGCGATCCGCGAGCTGATCAAGCGCGGGGCGGACGATGTGACGGCCGTGGTGCTGCTGGCGGCGCCGGAAGGGGTCGAGGTCATGGAGCGGGAGTTGGCCGGCGCGCCGGTGACGGTGGTGACGGCGGCCGTGGACGAGAGGCTGAACGAGCAGGGGTACATCGTGCCCGGGCTCGGGGACGCGGGGGACCGGATGTACGGCACCGCGGAGTAGCGGCCTCCGGCTCGGACCGCCCCTCCCCGCCCTCCCCCGCGCCGCGCGGGGGAGGGCGGCTCAGCATTTGCGCTTGACCGGCGGGGGCGGGTTCACCAGGGTGGTGAGGGCGCGGTCCGCCGCGGGCTTGGGGGAGAGGGTGGTGAAGGCCGACCCGAGGATCAGATCCACATCCTTCGTCCTGCGGGTGTCCGTCTTGGTCGTGGCGCCCTTCACCTGGGTGCCCAGGACCAGGAACGGGCCCTTCGCCGACGTCGGCGCGCCCAGCAGCAGCCCCGCGCCCTTCACCTTCTTGTCGTAGGCCGCCGGCGCGTTCCCCACCTTCCCGATGGTGAACCCGCGCTTCTTCAGCTCCTCCGCCGCCGCCTTCGCCAGCCCTCCGCGCGGGGTGGCGTTGTAGACGTTCACCGTCACCTGCCGGGGGCCGAGCTTCACGGGTGGCGCCGCCGAGGTCTTCGGGGCCGGCTTGCAGTCCGCGGCGCGGGCCGCGGACGCCTTCTTCTCGTCGCCGGTGAAGACATCGATGAGCTGCACCGTTCCCCAGCCGGCCAGCCCCAGCGCGACCGTCGCGGCGATCAGCGCCGTCACGATTCTGCGGCGCTTGCGTGGGCGTCGCATCCGCGGGTACGTGTCGCCCGTGACGCGGTACTTTCCGCCCATGCCGGGAGGAGTCAGCATGCTCATGGGCGCAGCGTAGTGCGGCCCGGGGGTCGTGCCTACAAGATGATCAATCGATTGCGCCCGTACGGTCCCCGAATGAGCCCGAAAGGGTCAGTCGAAGGACCTGCTCAGCCCAGTTCGAGAACGCGCGCGTGCAGCACCTGGCGCTGCTGGAGCGCCGCGCGCACCGCGCGGTGCAGGCCGTCCTCCAGATAGAGGTCGCCCTGCCACTTCACGACATGCGCGAAGAGGTCGCCGTAGAAGGTGGAGTCCTCGGCGAGCAGCGTCTCCAGATCGAGCTGGCCCTTGGTGGTCACCAGCTGATCGAGACGGACCGGGCGCGGCGCCACATCAGCCCACTGCCGGGTGCTTTCCCGGCCATGGTCGGGATAAGGCCGTCCGTTTCCGATGCGCTTGAAGATCACACGGAAAGCCTACCGGGCGAGCACCTCCGGGCGCAGCCTCGGCGACCGAGTGCGATCCTGGGCAAAACTCCTCAGATACGGAGAATCAGGGGTCCTTCATGTCCGAGAGCATGCCGCCGCCCGCGCAGGAAATCGCCTCGGGATACGCCATCGAAGGGCCCGCGCTCGAACTCGGGGCCCTGCTGTGGGACGGGCGGTGTCTGCCCGGCGCCCCGATCCGGATTCCGCTGGCGATGCTCAACCGGCACGGGCTGGTCGCCGGGGCCACGGGCACCGGCAAGACCAAGACCCTCCAGCTGATCGCCGAACAGCTCTCGGCGAACGGGGTGCCGGTCTTCCTCGCCGACATCAAGGGCGATGTCTCGGGCATTTCCGCCCCCGGCCGCCCCGGCGACCGGGTCGCCGCCCGCGCCGGTCAGGTCGGACAGGAGTGGGTGGCGCAGGGGTTCCCGGCGGAGTTCTTCAGTCTGGGCGGGATCGGCCCGGGCATCCCGATCCGGGCGACGGTGACCGACTTCGGGCCCGTGCTCCTCTCCAAGGTGCTCCAGCTCAACCGGACCCAGGAGCAGTCGCTCGGGCTGATCTTCCACTACGCCGATGCCAAGGGGCTCGAACTGCTGGACCTCAAGGACCTCCGGGCGGTGGTCGCCTTTCTGGTCTCCGACGAGGGGAGGGCCGAGCTGACCGGGATCGGCGGACTCTCCGCCGCCACCGCCGGGGTGATCCTCCGTTCGCTCACCGCCTTCGAGCAGCAGGGCGCGGCGGAGTTCTTCGGGGAGCCGGAGTTCGACACGGGCGAGCTGCTGCGGACCGCGCCGGACGGGCGCGGTCTGGTCTCGGTGCTGGAGCTGGCGGCGGTGCGGGACAAGCCGCAGCTCTTCTCGACGTTTCTGATGTGGCTGCTGGCGGATCTCTTCCACGATCTGCCGGAGGCGGGCGATCTGGACCAGCCGAAGCTGGTCTTCTTCCTCGACGAGGCGCATCTGCTCTTCACGGGCGCCTCGCCGGCGTTTCTGGAGTCGATCACCCAGACCGTGCGGCTGATTCGCTCGAAAGGGGTCGGGGTGTTCTTTGTGACCCAGACGCCCCGGGATGTGCCGTCCGAGGTGCTGGCGCAGCTCGGCAACCGGGTGCAGCACGCGCTGCGGGCGTTCACCCCGGAGGACGACAAGGCCCTGAAGGCGACGGTGCGGACCTTCCCGAACTCGGCGTACGACCTGGAGGAGGTGCTCACCGCGCTCGGCACGGGCGAGGCGGTGATCACCGTGCTGAGCGAGTCGGGCGCCCCGACCCCGGTGGCGGCGACCCGGCTCCGGGCGCCGCAGTCGCTGATGGGGCCGGTCGAGGCGGAGGCGCTGGAGTCCGCGGTGCGGGCCTCGCCGCTGTACGGGCGGTACGCCCAGGCCGTGGACCGCGAGTCCGCCTACGAGAAGTTGAGCGGGAGGGAGGACCGGGAGAACCGGGAGGACCGGGAGGAGAAGGAGGGGAAGGACGGGAAGGGGGAGGAGGGAGAAGGGGCCGCGGCCCCGAGCCAGGGGTCCCTGGTGCGGCAGGTCGTGGGCAGCGGGGTCTTCCGCTCCCTGGCCCGCTCGGTCGGCACCCAGATCGGGCGGGAGATCACCCGCTCCCTCTTCGGCACCACCCGCCGGCGGAGATAGCGCCGGCCGCCGGCCCCGCACCCCGGAGGGCGGGGGACCGGCGGCCGGGTGCGCTCTACTCGAACACGTCCTCGTGGCCCTCGTGCAGACCGCCGCCGCTGCCCGTGCCCGGCTCCGTCGGAACCGAGTTCACCGGCTTCCGCAGCGAGCTGATGTCGTGCGCGTAGGTGCCCGCGGCGTTCGCGATGACCCCGATGTTCACCTTGAACGCGGTCAGGTTGACGTTCTTGATGTCATCGCCCTTGGCGTGGTAGTTCGGGTCGTACGCCAGCCCGGCCGTACCGCCGAACTTCGCCGCCTGCTGCGCCGACTTGACGCCCTCGGCGCCCGTGAAGGTGCCGCCCGAGGGGATGCCGACCTCGATGAAGGGGCCGTAGTCCGAGCGGCCGGAGAAGTCCGTGCCCTCGTGCGGGGTGTCCTTCGAGTCGAGGAACTCGTTGATGTCGCGCTCCAGCTGCGCCGAGCCCTCGGGGCCGGGGCCCGCGCCCACGCCGTCGGAGTTGTCGCCGTCGTAGACGAAGAGTCCGTAGTTCGGCGAGGCGATCATGTCGAAGTTCAGATAGAGCTTGATCTCCTTCTTGCCGAGGGAGCTGAGGCCCGCGACATACGCCTCCGAGCCGAGCAGCCCGTTCTCCTCGGCGCCCCACCAGGCGAAGCGGACCTTGTTGGCCGGACGGTTCTCGGCCTTGGCCAGTTCCTGGGCGACTTCGAGCAGACCGGCCGAGCCGGAGCCGTTGTCGTTGATGCCGGGGCCCTCGGCCACGGAGTCCAGGTGGGCGCCGAGCATCACGGTGTTCGCCGCGTTGCCGTGGCGGGTCTCCGCGATCACGTTCCGGGTGATCCGCTTCTCCTGGAGCTGGCGGATCTCGAAGGAGACGTTCACCGGGCCGCCGGCCAGGTCGGCGAGGAGCTTCTCGCCCTCGGCCTGGGTGACTCCGCCGGTGGGTATCCTGGCCGCGGCCACGTCGCCGAGGGTGCCGCCCATCGCACCGGCGGTGTTGTTGTAGACGATGGCGCCGATCGCGCCCGCGCCGGCCGCCTGGGCCTGCTTCTCGGCGAAGGTGCAGCCGCCGCGCTTGATCAGCGCGATCTTCCCGGTGAAGGTGCCGGAGGCGTAGTCGGTGGCCTCACAGCCGGTGGTCGCGTCCGCCGGTACCGCCGCCAGATCGGCCTTGACGCCGCCGACCGGGGTGGACTTGGTGTAGGTCATCGCGTTGATCGTGATGTCCCTGGCGTTCGGCGAGACCACGGAGAGCTTCTGCGCGAGCGTCTGGGTGTAGCTGAACTCGAAGGGCTCGTAACGGACGTTGTATCCGTACTTCTTCAGCTGCTGGTAGACATACGCGGCCGAGGCGTCGTACCCGAGGGTGCCGGCGGCCCGGTTGCCGCCCGCCGAGTCGGCTATCTGCTGGAACTTCTTCAGGTGGTTGTGCGCGTCCTGCACGGACGCCTTCGAGACCAGCTTCTTCGCCAGTTTCGCCGCCTGCCGACCGGCATCGTCCCGGTGGGCGGCGGAGGGGGAGGCGGATGCCAGCAGGAGCGGGGTCGCAAGTGCGGCGGCGGCCAGGGTGGCCACGGCTCTGCGCCGGGTTGCCTTCACAGAGTTCCTTCCCGGTGTGGACAAGTTGAAGGGAAGTTAGCGAGACCGCGACCACTATGGGAACGCCTGTGCCCCAACTCACCTCTCAGTTCATGAGATCGACATTCCAAACCCCGGAACGTCCGATTCGGCCAGCCGTATTTCAGCCGTCCTTGGCCGTTTTTGCCGCTCTTTTCATCTCTTGTTTGTGAGCGCGTACTTTTGCGAGCGACTCGGGCCCGGTGATGTCGGCGGCCGAGCGGTACGAACCGCTCTCGCCGTAGGCGCCCGCCGCCTCGCGCCATCCCCGGGGCCGAACCCCGTACCGCTTGCCCAGCAGGGCGAGGAAGATCCGGGCCTTCTGCTCCCCGAACCCGGGCAGTGCCTTCAGCCGCGCCAGCAGCTCCGTACCGTCGTCGACACCGGTCCAGACCGCGCGGGGGTCGCCGCCGTACTCGTCCACCAGGTACTGGCAGAGCGTCTGCACCCGCTTGGCCATGCTGCCCGGGTAGCGGTGGACCGCGGGTTTCTCCTTCAGCAGGCCGGCGAAGGCCTCCGGGTCGTACGCCGCGATCTCGGCGGCGTCGAGATCGTCGCGGCCCATGCGCCGGGCGATGGTGTACGGGCCGGAGAACGCCCACTCCATGGGGACCTGCTGGTCGAGCAGCATCCCGACGACCGCGGCGAGCGGGCTGCGGCCGAGCAGCTCATCGGCTTCCGGCTGCTGGGCGAGGTGCATCTCGGGACTCATATTCCGATGATCACCCGAGGTCGGGTCCGCCGCCAGTGAGCCGCCGGGGGCGCGCCCCGGGGACCCGCGCGGGGCCCGCGGCGGACCGGCACGCGGAAGGCCCCCTCCGCCACGGTGGCGGAGAGGGCCTTCCGGCGGCCGGGGCTCTAGTCGTAGACGTAGGTCTCGCCGAACACCGCCGCGTGCTCCAGCACGTCCTCCAGCGGGTCGTCGATCTGTCCGATGGAGATCAGCGTCACTCCATTGTGCGAGTCCGTGTGGGTCTCGTCCGCGGCCGCGGTGCCGACGGGGAGTACGGCTGCCAGCACCGCCGCACCCAGCAGCGTCAGGGTGATCTTGGCCTTCATGTCGATATCGCCCGCCTGTTCATCCCTGTTCGTCGCGTATCTGTCGGCCGGTATAACTATCCGACCGGCTCCCAGGACACGGCCTCAAACCTCACCGAGGGTCATTCACCCGTTCGGCCGAACGGTCATACCTGGGGAGCGGGGTGATAGATCACCACCGTGGTCTCGCAGGAGTTGTCCGCGAAGAGTTTCAGGGTCTCCAGCTCCGCCTTGTCGGCGGTCAGCCCCCAGCGCAGCTTGGTGCCGACCCAGTCGCCGAGGTAGCGGCAGATGGCGCCGGCCTCCGGCGGCAGCCAGTCGGTGATGTCCTGGCCGTCCTTCTCCTTCTGGGACCGGACCGTCACCGCCGCCAGTGTGGCCGGGGCGTCCTGGTCGTTGGCGTAGGCCTCCCGGCGGGCCGTCGTCCACTCGGACGCGCCCGAGCCCCAGGCCTCCGCGAGCGGGACGACATGGTCCACGGTGACGCTGGCGGGCTTGGTGACCGACTGGTTGTCGTAGTACGAGACCCACCGGCCGCCCGACAGGGAGCAGCCGGGCCCGACCGAGGGCTCGTCGACCGCCTCCGCGAGCAGCACCTCCTGGCGGGTGGAGCAGCCGTCGGTGGCGTCCCGGCCGGCGTTCCAGTGCGGGAAGGCGGCCGCGCCGCGGCCGCCGTGGTACGCCTCGGCCTCGACGAGGACCGAGATGGCGTCCTCCAGCTGGCGGACCTCCGCCGGGGCGGCGGTGCCGGCGGACGCGGAGGTGAGGAGCGGGACGAGGGCGAGGGCGAGTGCGCTCAAGGTCATGCCGATTCTTCTGGTCATGGCGTCAATTCCTACTGGGCAACGGGACCTTTTCTGCATGGGGGGCGCGCCCATTCCACTCGTACGAGCGGATTATCCGCCTGATATGACCGCCGGGTTCACGGACTCTTCGCACACGGAACCTGGGGGCGGTACGGCGCAGACCGCACCGTACCGCCCCGCCGGCGCTCCTACGGGAGACCCGTGTGCAGCGAATTCATCAGAGTTCCGTTCGGGGTGTCACCCGAAAGCTCCCAGACCATCGCGCCGAGCAGCCCCTTCGACTTGATCCAGTCGGTCTTCTTCCCGATGGACCAGGTGTCGTCGAAACTCCACCACGTTCCATTCGCACCCGTGTATCCATAGGTGGAAATGGACTGTTCGTCATGGTGGACGGTCATATTCGGGTAGCTGCTGATCATATTCTGATAGCCCCGAATTCCGGCCTCCTCGGCGAACTGCCCCGGCGCGGCGCCGTTCGCCGTCTGCCACTCGCCGTTGACCCCGGCGGCTCCGGGGGCGACCTCCTTCCAGCCCCTGCCGTAGAAGGGGAAGCCGACGGTCAGCTTCCGGGGGTTGACCCCGGCGTCGGTGTAGGCCTTGACCGCCCGCTCCACGCTGAAGTCGAAGGGGTACGGGTCCTGGGCGTCCCGGTGCAGATTGGCCTGGTGGCCGGTGCGGGCCGGCTCCCAGGAGTTGTCGCTGCCCGCGCCGTGGAAGTCGTACCCCTGGACATTGGCGAAGTCGAGATAGTCGAAGATCTTCGTCAGGTCCCAGCCGGCCTCGATCTTCGCCGGGTCGGCGGGGGTGAAGGCGGTCAGCAGCCGGTGCTCGCCGCCGAGCGCGTCGAGCTGCTTGCGGAACTCGGCGAGCAGCGCGGTCAGATTGGCCTTGTCCGCCGCCTTCCAGTGATTGCCCGGGTGGCCCTCGGCGCCCGGCCACTCCCAGTCGATGTCGATGCCGTCGAAGACCCCGGCACCGGTGCCGGGTCCGCCGGCGCCGTTGTAGACCGGCAGATTGCCCTTGATCCACACATCGACGCAGGACTTGACGAACTTCTCCCGGGAGGCGGGCGTGGCCGCCGCGTCCGAGAAGAACTTCGAGAAGGTCCAGCCGCCGAGCGAGACCACGACCTTCAGATGCGGGTGCTTGGCCTTGAGCTTCTTGATCTGGTTGAAGTTGCCCCGCAGCTTGCCCCAGCCGTCGTCGGCGACGCCGTCGACCGACTGCGCGGCCGAGAACGGGCGGGCGTAGTCCGCGTCGGCGTCCCCGGCGCCGGTGCCCTCGTCCGGGTCCTGGGGGTTGCCGGAGACGCCCTTGGTGACCCCGGCCTGGCAGGTCAGGTTGACCGGGTCGATGTTCTCGAAGGCGTAGTTGATGACATTCAGCTTCGCGGCGGAGCCGGAGGTGTCGATGTTCTTCACGAAGTACTGGCGCCCGTACAGGCCCCACTGGATGAAGTAGCCGACCTTGTAGTGCTTCCCGGGGCCTGCCACGTCGTCGGTGGTGACGGAGAGCGCGTTGGAGGCGGGGGAGGCGTTGTCGGCGGTGTCCCGTGCCTTGACCGTGAAGGTGTACGCGGTGGCCGGGGAGAGGCCGTCGACGGTGGCGCTGGTGGTGGTGACGGTCTTGACCAGGGTCGCGGCCCGGTAGACGTCATAGGCCGCCACGGCCACATTGTCGGTGGCGGCGTTCCAGGCGAGGCTCACGGTGGAGGCGGTCTTCCCGGTGGAGCGCAGTGAGCCCGGGGCCGTCGGCGGCACGGGGTCGGTCGCCGGGTCCACGGTCCGCACGGTGAACGGCGGGCTCGCCGCCCCCGTGTTGCCCCGGGTGTCCTTGGCGCGGACGGTGAAGGTGTACTCCGCCGCCGGGTTCAGGCCGGTCACCGTGGTGCCGGTGGTGGCGGTGCTGGTCACCACGGAGCCGCCGCTCAGCACGTCGTAGGAGGCGACCGGGTAGTCACCGGCCGTCGCCGGGGTCCAGGCCAGGGCGACCGTGCGGGCCGTGACGCCGGTGGCGCGCGGGGTGCCGGGCGCGCCGGGCGGGTTGTCGGGGGTGCCGTCGCACTTGTCCCCGTTGACCGTGCAGCCCCTGGGCTCGGAGATGGGTCCGGTGGCGGTGAACCAGTAACTCCAGGGCTCGGTGGTGCCGTTCGCGGGGACGGTCCCGTTGTAGTAGGCGTTCTTCACGGTCACCCGGGAGCCGCTGACGCTCGCCTCGCCGTGGTAGTGGCCGCTGAGCGTGACCCCGGCGGGGAGGTCGAAGGCCAGGGTCCAGCCGTTGACGGGGGTGGCGGCGCTGTTGCGGATGGTGAAGGTGCCCTTCCACCAGGAGCCGTTGTTCTGGGAGGCGAAGGTGGCGGTGAGGCTGCCCGCCGCCCGGGCCTGGGGGGCCAGGCCGGTGAGGGCGGCGAGGGGCAGCAGCAGTACGGCGAGGAGGGCGGCGATCCGTTGCCGCGGTCGGAGTCTTCCGTGACGTCGGTTGAACATGGCGCTCCCTGAGGGGGTAGGGGCGGTGGCCGTGCTCACTCCGTGCTCGGTGCGTTCGGTGCGCTGTGCTGGGTTGCCGGTGCGCGGTGCGCGGTGCGCGGTGCGCGGTGCGCGGTGCGCGGTGCGGTGCGCGGTGTGCAGGCCGGTGGTGCGTGGGGTGGGCCGGCGGCCGGTCATGTTTGGGCGTACATGACAACCTTCGAAGCTACTTGGTCCGGACCAATTCGCAAGGGGGGCGGAGGCCCGGATTCCCGCAGCGGGGTCCCCGGGGCGGGGGGGGGGGCGGTCAGACGCCGGTGGCGTACCGGCTGAGAAAGGTGTCCACCCCGCCGACGAGCAGCCGCTCGGTCAGATCGTCGTTCATGGTCGCGCCGTACTGGCCGAAGACCACATGGGGGTGGACCAGCAGCGCGTACAGCTGAAGCGTCGCCACCTCCAGGTCCGGGATCTCCAGCCGGCCCCGTGCGGCGAGTTCGCGCAGCGCGCCCGCGACCGCCGGGTGGTGGCCGGTGGGGCTCTGGTGCCGCCAGGCGCGCCCCAGCTCCGGGAAGCGGTGGGGCGCGGCGGCGACGAGGTTGCGCAGGGTGGTGACCTCGTGGTCGGCGCGGACGGCGCGGACCCAGGCGCGGGCGGCCACGACGAGGGCCGCGCGGAGGTCGTCGGCGTCGGCGAGCCGGTCCAGCGCGGCCGGCGAGCCATCGTCCCCGGTGTCGACATGCTCGTCGAGCGCCCCCGCGACCACGGCGGTGACCAGGGCTTCCTTGCTGCCGAAGTGGTTGTAGACGGTGACCTTGGAGACCTGGGCCGCGGCGGCGATGGCGTCCATCCCCACCCCGAACCCCTCCCGCAGGAAGAGCGCCCGGGCGGCCGTGACGATGGCCTGCCGCTTGCGCTCGGCGCGCGGGCCGCTGGGGCCGTCGCCGCGGGGGCGCGGGGCGGTGCTGTCGGGGGTCATGGGGCCGAGCCTAGCCGACCAACTGAACTGTACAGTTGAGTTCACCTGTACTGAACTGTACGGTACAGGTGCGCTCCGGCCCCCTCGGCCCGGCCGCACCGACCGACCCCGGAGGACCACCCATGCCCCGCGCCGCCGGACACCTCGCCGCGACCACCCCGGGACCGCCGGAGCGCCGTCCGCCCGCCGATTCCCCCCGCCGGTCCGCGCCCGGCGGCGCCGCGTCGCTCGTCCGGGATCTCTCCCTCGGGATGCTCGCATCGGTCGCCTCCGGCGGGGGCGGGCTCGGGTCCGCGGGGCTCGGCGCGCCCGGACTGGGCCGGCACTTCGCGGTGGAGGCGGCTGAGGCGGAGTGGCTGGAGCGCGCCGGGGACGGCGCGGTGGTGGCGTACATCGACCGCGCCGACGCGTGCGCGCGGGGCGGCGGCCGGGTGGTGGACACCGACCGGGCGTGGGGGACGCTGCACCGGTGTCTGGCGCTCGGGGGGCCCGGCCCCCTGGCGTACACCGTGCTCGGCGGGCGGGTGCTGACCGGCCCGGCGGCGCCGTGGCTCGCGGTCCTGGCCGGTCCCGACCGGGTCGCCGAGGCCGCCCGGGCGCTCGCCCCGCTCGACCGGGGGTGGCTGTGGCGGCGGTATCTCGCGCTGGGGGCGTCGGACGGCGGGCCGTGCTTCCCGTACCTCTGGGAGCGGCTGGTGGCGGTGCGCCGCTTCCACGCGCGGGCGGCGGGGGCCGGGCGGGCGGTGCTGTTCACCGCCGACAGATGACGCGCGCCGGGCGCGGCGCCCGTCACGGCTCCGGGCCCGCCGTCCGGCCCGCCGTCCGGCGCCCGGTTCAGGCGCCGCGCCGGGACTCCAGACCGTCGAGAACGCAGTCGAGACCCCGGCCGAAGGCGGCTTCGGGACCGGGCCGCGCGGTCGCCGCCCGCGCCTCGTGCCGGGCCCGCAGCCGGGGGTGGTGCCGTACGGCGGCCTCCGCGGCCGGCCACATGCCCGCCAGCCACTCCTCCTCGCCGCGGCCGTCGCGGGCCAGCGTCGTCAGCCAGGCCGCCTCGCTCATCGTCGTCCCGAGCACATAGGCGAAGACCGTGTCCATCGCGCAGTCGGCCTCCTCCGGGCCGAACCCCGCGCTCTCCAGCAGGGCGAGCATCCGCTCGGACACCCGCAGCAGCTGGGGGCCGAGGAACGCGCCCGCGAACGCGCCGAGGACCGAGGCGGTCCACGGGTGCCGCAGCACGGCCGCCCGCATGCTGTGCGCGGAGTGCGCCACCGCGGCGCGCCAGCCGTCGGGGCCGATCGTCCCCGGCACCTCGATCTCGCCGTAGACCTCGTCCACGACCAGCTCGATCAGTTCGTCCTTGTTGGCGACGTGCGTGTACATCGACGTCGCCCCGGCGTTCAGCCGGGTGCCCAGCTTCCGCATGCTCAGCGCGTCGACGCCCTCGGCGTCCAGCAGGGCGATGGCCTCGGCCACGATCTGCTCCCGGCTCAGCGCGGGCTGCTCCCGCCGCTGTCGCCGCGGACGGGTCCACACGGACGGAAACGGCTGGTCCTCGGCCGGCATACGGCCTCCCTCTCTCCGGACTGACACTGCCGGGGCCCAGCGTAACGCAGTTCCGCACAGTGTTCGGTCTTGCGTACAACGTTCCGTCTCCGTACAGTGTGCGGAGAAGCGCACGGCGTACCGCACTCCGTCATCCGTGCCCCGTCCGAGAGGTTCAGCGATGGATTCGACGCAGGCCACGAGTTCGAGCGAGTCCCGCGATTCATGGGACCCGGGGTACGCGGCGACGCGCCGCGACCCGAAGCGGTGGCTCATCCTGGTGGTGCTCTGCCTCAGCACCCTGGTGCTGGTCATCGACAACATGGTGCTCACCGTCGCGGTGCCGCCGATCGTCGAGGATCTGGACGCCACCGGCCAGGACATCCAGTGGATCATCGACTCGTACATCCTGGTCTTCGCCGGACTGCTGCTGACCTCGGGAAGCCTCTCCGACCGCTACGGCCGGCGGAGAGTGATGATCATCGGTCTCGCGCTCTTCGGCGCGGCGTCCGTGGTCGCCACGGTCGCCGGCAGCCCCGCCGAACTGATCGCCGCGCGGGTGCTGATGGGGATCGGCGGCGCGCTGGTCATGCCGAGCACCCTCTCCATCCTCATCACCGTCTTCGACGAGGACGAGCGGCCCAAGGCGATCGCCGCCTGGAGCGCGGTGGCGATGGTCGGCCTGGTCGGCGGGCCGGTGCTCGGCGGTGCGCTGATAGCCCACTTCTGGTGGGGCGCGGTCTTCCTGATCAACGTTCCGATCGCGCTGCTCGCCATCGTCGCCGCGCTGGTGCTGATGCCGGAGTCCAAGGGGCCGTGGCGCAAGGCCGACCCCGTCGGCATGGTGCTCTCCATGGCCGGGATGACCGCGCTGGTGTGGACGATCATCGAGCTGCCCCAGCAGGGGATCGGCCACCCCGCCACCCTGATCCCGCTGGCCGTGGCCGTGGCCGCGCTGGCCGGGTTCGCCGTCTGGGAGTCCCGCACCCCGCACCCGATGGTGCCGCTCTCGCTCTTCCGCGACCGGGTCTTCACCGGGGCGAGCTTCTCGCTGGTGCTGCTGACCTTCGCCAACGGCGGGCTGATGCTGGTGCTGACCCAGTACCTCCAGTTCGTGCTGGGCTACACCCCCACCGAGACCGGTCTCGCCTTCGCCCCGATGGCCGTGGCGGTCATCGTCTTCAACACCATCGGCGCGGCGCTGGTGAACCGGACCGGCAACCGGTTCATGGCGGTCGCCGGACTGGTGGTCACCGCCGCCGGGTTCGGGGTGCTGGCCACCCTCTCGGCGGGTGACGGGCTCGCGGTGCTCACCGGCGCGATGGTGCTGATGGGTGTCGGCGGCGGACTGGCGATGCCCGCGACGATCGGTGCGCTGATGGGCGCGGTGCCCGCCGAGCACGCCGGGGTCGGCTCGGCGCTCAACGACACCATCCAGCAGGCGGGTGCAGCGCTGGGCGTGGCGATCCTGGGCGCGGTCCTCTCCGGCACCTACAGCGCCGAGATGTCCGGCTCGGCCTCCGGCGCCGCCCGCGAGTCGATCGCCGAGGCCCTGGCCCTGGGGGACAGCGCCCTGGCGGAGACCGCCCGGTCCGCCTTCACCACGGCGATGTCCCACAGCTTCCTGGCGGGAGCCGCCGGCGTGGTCGGCGCCGCGGTGGCCGCCCTGCTGCTGATGCGCGACCGCGGGGGCGCGGCCGGCGAGGGGGCGGCGCCGGCTGGGGGCGCCGGGGAGACCGGGGGACCCGGGGGACCCGGGGGACCCGGGGAGGCCGGGGAGCGGGAGCGGGCCGCGGCCGGCTGAGGGCCGGGGGCTGCCCCGGGGAGCCCGGGGAGCCGGGTGGAGCCGGTGAAGGCTCGCGGGAGCCGCCGGATGGGCCGCCGGCCCGCCGGGTCCGGGAGGGCGGGGTCGCGCACCCTGCCCTCCCGGCCCCGGCGGGCCTTGTGCCGTGTGGCGGGCCTTGTGCCGTGTGGCGGGTCCGCGTTGATTTCGGGGCGCGGCGCGGTGCGGTGCGGTGCGGCGCGGTGCGTGCCGGGTCCGCTGGGCCTGCCCGGGTCGTTGTGCCCGCCCTCGCGGCGTGTCGCCGGTCCGCGTCGACTGTGCGGCGCCGGGGGCGCCGTGCCCACCGCATCCGCCGTGCCCTCTGTGCCTGCTGTGCCCTCTGTGCCCGCAGGGCCCGTTGTGTCCGGCCTCGCGCTGTGCGGCTGGGCCGCGCCGACTGCGCGGTGCCAGGTCTGCTGGGGCCGCCTCATCCGCCGGGTCTGCCGCGCATGTTGTGCCTGCTGTGTCCGCCGGGGCCGTCGTGCCCGGCCTTGCGCCGTGCGGCTGGTCGGTGTCGGCTGCGCGGTGCCGGGTCCGCCGGGTCCGCCGCATCCGCTGTGCCCGCCGGCGTCCCGGCGTCCCGGCATCCCGGCCGCCCGGGCCGCCCGGCCCGTAACACCCCTCACCCGGAACGGAGATTGACCCCGCTCCCGGGCGATTGCGGGACGGCTTCCGGTTGGTTTCCGGCGAAGACGGCAATCACCTCCTGCGTGGCCGGAAAGCGGCCCATGATGGGGAGGCCGTCGTGTGTCGGAGGGGGAGTCCATGAGCCGGAGCGAGGGGATCGCGGAGCTGAACATCCGGGCCGCGCGGGTCGCGGCCGAGGCCGGGGCCTGGGCGAACTACGCCAAGTCGGTCCAGGCCGCGGCGGCACCGGCGAGGACATGGAGTCCGGAGCCCACCCCGGACGCCCCGGAGGCGGCGCGGACCGCGGACCCCGCGGCGACCCCGGTGGGCGTCGGGCCGCCCGACCCGGCGGACCGGGACCGTCTGATCGCCGAACTGGACGCGTTGGAGGGCGAACTGGCCGCCGGCCGGCCGGACGGGGACCCGGTGCTCGCCACCGTCCGGGCCCGGCTCGGCGGCCTGTACGTCCTGCGCTACCTCAACCACCACCGGGCCGACGACCGGTCCCGGGGGCTCCGGGTGCTGCGCGCGGCCCGGGAGTCCGGGGAGCTGGTCCCGAAGGAGCTGATCGCCGTCGAGACGGGCCTGGCCGCACTGCTGCTGCCGCCCATCGCGTTCAACGGGCTCGACGGCACCCTGCCCCGGCTGCTGGAGATGGTCGAGATGGGCCGTCAGGCCGAGCTGAGGGGCTCGGACTTCGACCGTGATCTGACCGAGCTGGGCGAGATCCTGCGCGGGCTGCTGCCGAGGATGCCGGACCACCCCGAGGCCGAGCGCATGGCGCGGCTGGCCGACTGGATCGACACCCGCCCGAAGGCAGGGGAGCGCGAGGACCTGGCGGGGCTGGCCGACACGGCCCGGCTGATGCTCGCCGGCACCCCGTACGAGGCGGAGTACCAGCGCCTCCTGGACGCCGCCCTGATGCTGGCGGGCGGCGACCGCCCCCCTGGCGAGGGCCCCCGGGAGTCCCTCGTACCGCCCCCGCCGCAGGACGGGCGGCCCGCCGGGGAGGAGGACCCCGCGGCCATGGTCGCGCGGACGGTCCTCAGCCTGGAGGCCTTCGCCCCCGGACTCATCCGGCGGGAGGAGCTGGACGCCCTCGCCACGGAGGTCGGCGACCGGCCCGGGGCCGACGAGGCGGACACGATGACCGCGGCGCTGGCCCGGATGATGCAGGGACTGCGCACCGGGGCCCCCGGGGATCTGGAGGAGGCGGCGCGGCTGATGAAGGGCCCCCCGGACGGCGGGGCGACGGAGTGGCTCCCCGCGATGGCCGGTCTGTTCTCGCCCGGTCTGCTCTCCGCCGCCGCCCTGACGGGCGGCAGCCTCTCCGACCGGG
The DNA here is from genome assembly GCF_040296845.1 of Streptomyces sp. NPDC001985. Taxonomy (NCBI): domain Bacteria; kingdom Bacillati; phylum Actinomycetota; class Actinomycetes; order Kitasatosporales; family Streptomycetaceae; genus Streptomyces; species Streptomyces sp. NPDC001985. The sequence goes on along the minus strand of NZ_JBEOYB010000006.1, from coordinate 20,683 downwards.
ATCAGCAGATCGCCCGGCTCGACGCGCTGCTCGCGGACCCCGCCGCCGTGCTCGACACCTCCTTCGCCTCCGGGCCGGCCCGTGAGTTCCTCCTGATCAACCAGTGTCTGCGGATTCAGCTGCGGGCCGAGCAGGCGGGCCGCGACGACGATGTGCCCGCGATGGAGGGGCTGCTGGACGAACTGCTCGACCTCCAGGAGGAGGTCGACGCCGACTCGGACTGGTACTTCCTGGTGTGCTTCACCCTCGGCACCGTCCATCTGTATCTGGCCCGGATGGAAGGGGTGCTGGGGCCGCTGCGCACCGCCGCCGCCTACTTCCAGGAGACGCTGGAGGGGGCGCGGATTCCGCCGATGCTCCGGCCCCTGCTGGAGGTCTCCTGGCTGCCCATCGTGCTGCTCTCCTCCCTCTTCGACCCCGATCCCGTGCGGCTGACCGAGGGGCTGGAGCGGGCCCGTGCCACGCTGCGGACCCCCGCCCTCGTGGCCGACCAGCATGTGCGGACCCGGCTGGTGATGGCCACCGCGCTGGAGACCCTGTACCGGAAGACCGGTGACCCCTCCCACCAGGAGGAGCAGATCGCGGAGCTGGAGCGGGCCAGGGGCGAACTCGGCGAGGGCCACAGCCCGGACGCCGCGCAGCAGGTGCTCTGGTCGCTGGCGAACGCCTACCGCGCGCGCGGCGACCGGGCGCGGGACGACGGCGGGTCCGCCGTCGCCGCCGCCCGGGACTCGCTGCGGGTGCTCGCGGAGGAGGTCCTGCTGCAACTGGGCGCCGAACACGGCCTGGAGGTGGCGAGGACCAGCGCCGAGCGGGGGCTGCCGGCCGCCGGGTGGGCCGCGGGCGATCTGCGCGCGGACCGGGCGGTGGAGGTGCTGGAGACCGGGCGGGCCCTGGTGCTGAGGGCGGCGGCGGCCTCGGCCGGGGTGCCCGAGCAGTTGGCGGCCCGGGGGGAGCCGGAGCTGGCGGCGGAGTGGGAGAACGCGCTGCGGAAGCTGCGCCCGGCGGAGCGGCGGCCGGCACTGCCGGGGGATGCCTCCGCCGACTGGGAGAACGTGGTCGGGCAGATCCTGCCGAGCGGCTCCCCGGAGGAGTTCACCATCCCGAGTACGCTGCGCCGCCGGGCGCTGGGTGTTCTGCGGCAGCCGGACGGGGGCGGCCGGGACTCGCTGCGGGAGCTGCTGGAGGCCCCGGGCATCGCGGAGCTGCGGGAGGGGCTGACGGCGACGGGCGCCGACGCGCTGCTGTATCTGGTGCCGGGGCAGGACTCCATGGACGGGATGGCCGTACTGGTCCGCCCGGAGGGGGAGCCGGAGGTGCTCTGGCTCCCGGGCCTCGGCGCGGCGGGCCGCGGGCCGCTCGAACGCTATCTGGACGCCGGAGCCCACCGCTCGGCCGCCCGGTCCCTGGACCGCGCGGCCCGCGAGGAGGCCCACCGCGCCTGGGAGGCCGCGCTTCTGGAGCTGTGCGCGTGGTCGGGCGTGGCGGTGATGGCCCCCGTGCTGGACGCTCTCGGTGCGCTGTCCCCGGACGGAACGGCCCCGCCCGGGGGCCCCGGGGAGTCCCGGGACGCCCATGGCCCCGGCGGCCAGGCGGCTTCCGGCGGTCCGGTGCCGCCGCTGCCGCCGCCGGTGCGGCTGGTCGTGGTGGCGTGCGGGAATCTCGGGGTCGTGCCGTGGCACGCCGCCCGGCTGGACCTGCCCTCGCCCACGCTGCGCCGCGCCCACAGCCATCTCTGTGAGCACGCCGTCCTCACCTACGCCGCCTCCGGAGCCGAGTTCCTGCGGTCCGCGCGGCGGGCGCGGATGGCCGTCGGGGAGCGGCCCGTGCTGGTCGCCGACCCCACCGGGGACCTGGCCTGGGCGGAGGACGAGGTCAGTGCCCTGCGCACCGCCTACTACCCCGGCGCCGCCCTCTACGGCTGGCACGACGACGCACCCGAGGACGCCCCGGGCACCCCGGACGACATCCTCGGCCGGCTCCCCGGCGGCCACCCCACGACACCTCCCGCGAGCCTGCTCCACCTCGTCGTCCACGGACTGGCCGGGCTGAACCCCACCGGCTCCGTCCTCCATCTCGCCCCGCCCGCCGGCGCCGACGCCCGGGGCGACGGCGACAGCGGCGACAGCGGTGACGGCGGTGACAGCGGGCTGCTCAGCGTCGCCCGGCTGCTCGACGTACCGCACGGACACCGGCCCGACCAGGGCCCGCTCATCGTCCTCAGCGCCTGCGAGACCGATCTGAGCAGCCGGGACCACGACGAGGCGCTCACCCTCTCCACCGCCCTCCTCGCCCGGGGCGCCGCCGATGTCGTGGGCTCCCGCTGGGAGGTCCCCGACACCGCGTCCGCCGCGCTGATGGTCGTCTTCCACCACCACCTCGCCGTCGAGGGGCTCGCCCCGGCCGACGCCCTGCGCGCCGCCCAGGTGTGGATGACCGACCCCGACCGCCGGCCCGTCCCCGGCCTGCGCGGGGACCTCCTCACCGGGGTCGAGCGCGACCCCGGCCACCTCGCCGAACCGGCCTCCTGGGCCGCCTTCACCCACCAGGGCAACCCCGCCCCCCGTCCCCCGCGTTGAAGGGCCGCACCCATGACCTCGGGCACCGATGAACTCCTGGAGCTGCTCCGCGGCCACCAGCCGGAGATCCATGCCTCGCTGACCCCCGGGCAGTTCGACCGCTACCGCGGCGCCGTCCGCGCCCTGCGCGCCGCCGGTGACGACATCCGGGCCGTGCGCGTCGCCGTGCGCGGTGTGCGGCAGGTCCTGCGGGCGCTGCCGCCCGACAGCGAGCCGAGCCGGCTGCTGCGCCAGGTCCGCTCACCGGTCACCGCCGCGGTCCTGCCGGACACGGACCGGCTGGAGTCCCTGATCAGGCTGCTGGAGTCGGTGGACTGGCCGGCCCTGGAGCCCGCGAGCGCGGAACTCGCGCGCGGGGTGCGGGAATGGCTGCTGGCCGCCCCCGCCCGGGGCGCGGACCGGCTCGGCGCGGAGGCGTCCGCCGATCCCGGCGGCGCCGCGCTCATCCGGCTCACCGACGGCGAGGGCACCGCCCGCTACCCGGACTTCCAGTTCGACCCCGATACGGGCGAGCCGCGCCCGGTCGTCCAGCGGATCAACCGGCTGCTCCTGGCCGACCAGGACCCCTGGGGCGCCGCCGACTGGTGGCTCGGCGGCAACGAGTGGCTGAGCGGCACCCCGGCCGCGCTGGTCGGACAGGTGCCGGACGAGGAGCTGACGCGGGCCGCCCACGCGCTGCTGGAGGAGGGCGCGTGGTAGGCCAGCCGCCCCCCGTGGGAGCCGCGATGGAGCCCGCCCTGACCGTGGTCCCGGCCGGTACCGAGCTGTGGCGCTGCCACGCGTCGGCCTACGCGGCCACCGCCTTCAACACGTCCCGCGCCCACCCGCACTTCGACGGCGCCCGCTTCGACGGCACGGTGGACGACCCCTACCCCTTCCTGTACGCGGCACCGGAGCCGACCACCGCGCTCGCGGAGGTGCTGCTGCGCTCCGTGCGGTTCTCCGGCCCGGCCGGGACGCGCCAGGTGCCCTGGGCGCTGGCGGCCTCCCGGACCCTGTCCAGGGTGCGGGTGACGGAGGACCTCACCCTGGTCCGGCTGGTCTCCGAGGAGGATCTCGCGGCGGTGTTCCAGAGCTCCTGGCTGCTGGAGGGCGACGAGGGCCGCTATCCGTCGACCCGGTTCTGGGCCCGGGAGATCCGGCGTCAGGAGCGCCGGGCCCAGGGGCTGGTGTGGCAGTCGCGGCGGAACCGGCCGCACCACGCGGTGGTGCTCTTCGGGGACCGCTGCGGCGCCGAGCCGCTGAAGGCCGAGCCGGGGCAGGGCTGTTCGCTCGGCACCTTCGAGGGCGCGATCGAGGCCAACCGGCTGCTGGCGCCGCTGCGGGCCGTCGTCGTCCCGCCGGGGGCGCGGCTCTGAGACGTGCACCGGGCCGCTCGGGGGACGGCCCGGTCCACCTGCCGACCGGCGTTCGGCGCCCGGGCCCGTGCGCGGGGCGCGTCCGCCGGACGCTCCGGTGCGGAGCCGGTCACCCCGGTCCGTACAGCCGCACCGAGAAACCGACCACCCGCAGCCCGAGCCGGAGTTCGTCGCCGTCGCGCAGCGGGGTGCGCAGACCCGGGGTGATCCGGGCGCCGTTGAGATAGGTGTGGTTGAGACTGCCGGACGCCGCCGCCTCCTCCACCCACGCGCTGCCGTCCGCCTCCACCGTGACCGTCGCGTGCCGCCGGGAGATCCTGAGCAGTTCGGTGAAGGCGGCGGCGGTACGGGGGGACCAGTCGGGGTCCCGGCCGAGGTTCAGCGGGGCGCCGGGGCCCTGGGCCAGCTCCAGACAGGGGGAGTCGCAGAGCAGCAGGACATGGGTGCGGGGGCTGCCGCAGGAGGCGCAGAGGGGTTCGCGGGGGTCCAGCGGCTCCCGGCAGTGCCAGCAGTCCCGGGGCCCGTCGCCGGTCGGACCGGGGCGGCTCCCGGGGTCCCCGGGCGGGGTGTGGCGCGGGGCCCCGGGCGGGGCGGGGGCGGCGGGGGCCGGTTCGGGCACGGGCTGCCAGCCGCCGGCTCCGATCGGCCCCGCCGCCGGTTCCGGTTCCGGTTCGGATTCCGGTTCGGGGGCGGGGGCGGGGGCCGGGTCCGTCAGCGGGACCCAGCCCCGCGCCCGCCGCCGGAGCGGGCGGGACGCGGACGCCCCGCCCTCCTCCGTACTCACGCCCCGCCCTCCGCCGGCGCCACCCGCAGCTCCAGCTCCGCCGTGCCGTCCCCGTCCAGCCGCACCCGCTCCACTGAGACCGCCGTGCCCCGCAGCGCCCCCTGGTCGAACAGCGCCCGCGCCAGCGGGTTGATCAGATGGGTCTCCAGCAGCATCCCGATGCCCCGGCCGCCGTTGTCCGAGTCGGCCGTGCAGTGCGCGGACAGCGTGCGCCGCGCGGCGTCGGAGAGGCTCAGACGCACACCCTGCTCCTCCCGCAGCACCCGCTGGATGTTGCCGACCTGCGAGTCGAAGATCTCCGCCGCCACCTCGGCCGAGATGTAGTCGAAGACCACCACGTTCCCGCCGAGCCGGTTCATCAGCTCGGGCCGGCCGATCCCCTCCACGAAGTGCTGCTTCACATTGTCCAGGATGATCTCCTCCAGCTCGTGGTACGGCATCCCGGGCACGGCCACCCGGCCGCCGGACACCTCGCCCTGGCCCGGCCGTTCCGCCCGGCTCCGTACCCCCAGATTGGAGGTGAAGATCAGCACGCACTCGCTGAAGTAGGTCGTCACCCCCTGTCCGTCGGTGAGCCGGCCGTCCTCCAGCACCTGGAGGAACTTGTCCAGCACCCCCCGGTCCGCCTTGTCGATCTCGTCGAACAGCACCACCCGGAAGGGGTCGTTGCGGACCGCCGTCGTCAGCTCGCCGCCCGCCTCGTACCCCACGTATCCGGGGGGCGCTCCCACCAGCCGGTCCACCGAGTGGGCCGCCGAGAACTCGCTCATGTCGAAGCGCAGACAGGCCTCCTCGGTGCCGAAGAGAACCTCGGCCACGGACTTGGCCAGCTCCGTCTTGCCGGTCCCGGTCGGCCCGGCGAAGAAGAGCACCCCGCGCGGGCGGCTGCCGGGGTGGGAGGCCTGTGCGCCGGAGAGGCCGAGGGCGGCGCGCTTGAGGATGTCGAGGGTCTTGCCGACCGCCTTCTCCTGGCCCTTCACCCGGCTCCGGATGTAGGTCTCGCCCTTGGTGATCTGCTCCCGCACATGGGAGCGCTGCCAGGGGTTGTCCTCGACACCGAGCTGGTAGACGCGCACCGCGTCGCGCATGGCCGAGAACGGCAGCCCCCGGTCGAGCGCCATATGGGTGCTCTCGCGCATCGCGCGCAGCGTCAGCCCGGCGGTGGCCCGGGCGAAGGTGTCGATGTCCTGGGCGTGGTCGCGCGCGTGGTGCTTCTTGTCGAGCAGGACGGGGCGGCCCTCCCGGAGGGCGCCCGCCCGCTCCTCGTGCTCCTCCGCGAGCAGCCGGGCCATGCGCCGCCGGCCGCCGAGGTCCGGCAGCGGAAGGCCGATGGTGCGGACCCGCTCGCTCCCGGCCACCAGCCAGGTGGGCAGCTCGCGCTCGCCGTCCGCGAGCCAGATCACCGGGTTGAAGACCCGGCGCCCGGTCTCCTCGTCGAGCAGGGGGCGGGCGTCCTCCGCGAGCTTCAGACAGTTGAGGAAGAAGTCCCGCTCGGGGTCGCTGAGCCGGGTGACATCGGTGGGGATGCGGGCCGCGTAGTCGATCAGCAGCGCGGCCCGGTACGGGTCCTTCCGCCGGGCCGCCCCCAGGTGCGGCCTGCCCTCGGCCGGCCGGCGCTCCGCCGCCCCCGGCTGCTGCCAGCCGTTCGCGATCGCGCGGATGGTCTGCTCGGCACCGGCGAGGTGCCCGGGGGGCCGGTCGCGGTCGCCCGGCAGCCGGCCGGCGGTGCGCGGGGACGGCAGCAGGGCGCGGACCTCCTCGGCCGCCGGGCCCGTGACCACCGTGAACCCGTCCACGATGTCGTAGCGGAGGAGGACCTCGTACCCCTCCTGCCAGAGCGCGTTCCACACCACCTCGGTGAGGGTGTGGTGGCCGTCGTGCGGGGCGCCGACGCCGTCGTCGTGGCGGACCAGGTGGATATCGCGGATGTTGCCGTGCAGGACGTACTGCGAGTGGACGCTGAGGGTGCCGGTCAACTCCTCGGCGAACGCGGGCAGCCGCCGCTCCCTGACCCCACCGCCCCCCGGCCCGGCCACCGGCTCCGCTGTCCCCTCCGGTTGGTGTTCCGGTCGCGGGGGTGCCTTCCGCAGCCTGTCCCGGAGCGTCTCCTGCGGTGGCTCCTGTGTCATCGGCGTGCCTCCTGGTGGTGGTGGCGTGGGCTGGGGGGTGCGGTGCGCGGTGCGCCACCGGCGGGGTGGTCGTGGCTTCGGTACGGGGCGTTGTCCGGGGTGGGGGCCGGTGGGCGGGTGTCCGTTTCCGCCGGGGCGGGGTGCTGTCGGTGCGGTGGTCCGGCTGGTACGGGGTGCCGGGGTGCCGGGGTGCGGGCTGCGGGGCCCGGAGGGGTGTTCCTCCCGGCGGGCTCGGCGTGGCACCGGCGGGTGGTCGGTGTGCCGGGTGCGGGGGTGGCTCCTCCGCCGGCGGTGCCCCGGCCCGGGGCCCCCGCCCGCACGGGCGCCGCGCGGGGGTCCCCGGTCCGGGCCCGCCCGGACAGGTGGCGGGCGGGGCAGCCCCGGGTCTCATCGGCGAGGGCCTCCGTCGTGGTGGCGGGCCCTGGGGCCCGTGCGGGGGTCCGCGCGGCGCTGCGGGGGCGGGAGGGTGTGCTCCGTGGCCCCGTCGGCCGCCCCCGCCGTGGGGTGCTCCGGTGCCGGCTCGAAGGTGAACCGCAGCCGGAGCCCTGAGCGTTCCGCGACCTCCTCCAGCGCGCTCAGCCGGGCCGGGGCCTCCGCGCAGCGCAGCCGGTCCAGCTCCCGGTCCGCCTCGGTCTCCCCGGTCGCGGTGCGGTCGCGGTGCATCGTGATGACGCGGGCGCTGCCCGATCCGTCCACCAGGACGCGGAGCCAGTGCTCGTCCCCCCAGCCGGGCGGCGTCCAGTCGATGGCCCGCTCACCGCTCCCGGCGGAGTGCTCCGCCCCCACCTCCCGTACCGCCGTACGGATCACCTCCCCGGTGTACAGCCGCTGGAACACGGCGGTCCGCTCGCCGACCCGCGCCGAGACCCGGGCCGTCTCGGACTCGCTGAGCGCCGTCCCCTCGGCGAGCGCCCGCTCCAGGGCGGCGATCTCGGCGCCGGCGTCCGGCAGCGGGAGACCGGCACCGGGCGGGGTGTGCCGGAGGAAGGCGAGCTTCCGCGCCGCCCACTCCTGATCCCGCTGCCGGCGCTCGGCGGCGCGGGCCGCCCGGTCGGCGAACCGGGTGGCCTCGCGCAGATGGCGCTTGGCCGCCGCGGGCCGCTCGGCGGCCACCTCCGCCGCCGCCGCGATCGTCTCCTCCACCAGCCGGTGGTCCGCCGGGGAAACCGTGTGCGGCAGCCCGGCCAGCAGTTCGGCGCCGATCCGCAGCACCTCCTCGCCGGAGGGCCCGGCGCCCGCGGCCGGCCGGGCCGGTACGGGGTCCGCCGGGGCGGGAGGGCTGCCGGTCCGCTCGTACTCCGCCAGCGCCTCCCGCCGCCGGGCCCGCAGCCGGGTGTGCCAGGCGCTCGCCCCGGCCGTGCCCTCCGCCGCGCCCGCGCCGTCCATCGCGGCCCGCGCCCAGGCGGCCTCGGCCCGGCGCAGCCGGCCCTCGGTGTCGGCGAGCCGCCGCCACATCTCCTCCAGCCTCAGCCCGGCGGGGGCGAGCGGCGGCGGCAGATCGGGCGCCCCGGGGAGCCCGGGCGGCCGGGGCCCGCCGGGCCCGGCCGCCGCGCCCGCCCGCGCGATACGCGCCCGCAGCACATCGAGCCGGGCGTTGACCTGCGCGGCGGCGAACGCGGCGTCCCGCCAGCACGCGGCGGACCGCTGGGCGTCGAGCCGCTGCTCCCGCAGCGCGTCCTGCGCCTGCGCCGCCCGGATCGCCGCCGTCGCGAGCACCTGCGCCCCGGCCATGGCCGCCCGGCCGGCGAGCAGCGCGCCGCTGAGCGAGCCGAGCCCGATCAGAGCGGGCACCAGCAGGTCCTGGAGCTGGTCCACGGCCGAGTCCACGGCCTGGCCCGCCGCGTCCGTGACGGAGAACTCCGGCAGCACGTCGGGGACGCCGATGCTCCCGGGCACCGTGCCGGCCGACCCCGCGGCCTCCCGCAGCACGTCGGGGACGCCGATGTTCCCGGCCGCCGAGCCGGCCGACCCCGCGGCCTCCCGCGCCGCGCCCTCCACGACCCCCTGCGGGAAGGTCACGGCGAACGGGTCCGCCGGGAAGTTCACCTGTGTCATGACCTCGCTGATGCTGGGCAACGCGATTCCTGAGCTCATCCGAGCCCTCCTCTCCGCACCGGGCGCGCGGTCCGCCCGCCCGCCGTCCCGTCCTCGCCGTCCTCGCCGTCTCCGCCGTCTCCGCCGTGTCCGCTGTCCCCGCCGTCCGCACCCTCGCCGTCGCGCCGCCGCCCCCCGGTCCCGGGTCCCACCCGCGCCCGCAGTTCGGCGACGTACACCTGCCAGCGGTACAGCCGCCGTACGCACCACCAGGCCAGCGCCGTCACCGTGACGACCGGCCAGATCCAGCCCGCGTACACCACCGTCAGCCACATCGCCCCCAGCGGCAGGAGCAGCAGCAGCCCGCGGACCGGGAAGCGGGCTCCGGGCTGCCGGATGAACCGGGCGAAGGGCAGCGCCCGGTCGATCACCAGGCCCGCCAGGGAGCGGTCCGGGTGGTAGCCGGGGCTGCCGATGCGGTACGCCGTCCACAGTTCGAGCGCCAGCACGGCGGCGGCCCCCGGGACCGCCAGCAGCCAGGCGATCAGCACACTCCGCTGGTCGGCCCACCCCGCCACATCCGTGATCCCGATGACGAAGATCCACGGCAGGATGAGCGCGGCGGCCCCGCCCACCGCCCAGCCGAGGGTGGGCAGCATGTCCTGCCGCCGCAGCCACAGCGCGGCGGCGTCGAGATCCCGCTGCTGGCGCAGGACCGCGCGGTCCGCCTCGATCCGGGCGTGCGCCTGCCAGGACTCCTCCTCGGCGAGCGGGGCCAGCCGCTCGGCCAGATGCATCCGTACGAGATCGTCGCGGTCGCGCACCAGCCGCTCGTACCAGGCGACGGGCTGCGGCAGGGCCCTGAGGGTGCGGGCCGTCCGCTCGGCGAGCCGGCGGCGGCCCGGTTCGGCGTCGGCCGCCAGCGAGAGCAGGGCGGCCCGCCGGTAGCCGTCGAGCCGGGCGGCGAGACGGATCTCGTCCCGGGCGCCGCGCAGCGAAGGGGTCTCGTCGATCAGCTCCGCCACCAGGTGCTCCCAGCGGGAGAGGGCGGTGAGCCAGCGCCCGTGCACCTCCCGCAGCCCCTCCCCGCCGGGACGGTCGTCGAGCAGCGGCAGGATGGTGTGCCGGCCCAGGTCCGCGACCACGGACCCGGCGAACTCGTCGCCGCGCCCGGCGTCGGTCAGCAGATCCCGCAGCCCCGCCCGGTCCAGCGGCGCTCCCCGGTAGGAGGCCTCCAGGCCGGGGCCCAGCCAGCCGATCAGCCGGACCAGCGTCGCGGGCCCGGGCTCGTTCGCCAACAGCCCGATGAGGGAGGCCAGTTCGGCGCCGTCCCGTCCCGGGGCGCCCTCGAACTGCCGCAGCCAGCGGGTGAAGGTCTCCCGGCCGCGCCGTCGGGCCAGGGCGGCGCGGGCGTGCCGCCAGTTCTCGTCGAAGGCCCTGGCCAGCGGCGCCGGTCGGGTGTACTCCTCGCCGAGGAAGGCGTACGGCTCGACTCCGGGGCCGTCGGCGGGGTCCGGCCCGCCCGGCGCGGAGCCGGGGACCCACCGGACGTCGGGGGCCTCGCCCGCCAGCCACCGGGCCACCTCGTCGCCGCCCCAGCGGTGGCCGGGGTCGGGGTCGCGGGTGAGCAGCCCCTGGCAGAGCCGGAGCAGCCCGGGGTCGGTGACCAGCCGCAGATCGGGGTCGCGGGAGCTGATCTCCTCCCGCACGGCGTCGTTCTCGTGGTACCGGACGGGGTGCCGTCCGCCGGCCAGCTCGGCGACGATCATGCCCAGCGACCACCAGTCGGCGGGCGGGTGGATGACCTGGTTGCGCAGCGACGCCTGCGGCGACATGTAGCGGGCGGTGCCGGCCCAGCGCTCCCGGCTGTACCGCTCCTCGGGGGCGTGGGCGGAGACTCCGAAGTCGACGAGGACCAGCTCCGGATCGGCCGGGTCCAGGGTGCCGAGCACCACGTTGGCGGGGCTGAGGTCCCGGTGGACGATGTCCAGCTCGTGCAGGGTGGTCAGCGCCCGGTGCAGCTGGCGCACGAGGCTGTGGATGAACACCGGGTCCGCCGGGCCGGGGTTCTGCTCCAGATGGTCCGCGAGGTTGATCTCCCCGTAGGAGGGGGCGAGGTCGTAGGGGTGGCCGTCGGCGCCGGTGGGGTCGGCCTCGGAGAAGTGGGTGAGGTGGGGGCGCGCGCTCTCGCGCAGCAGCGCCCACACCTCGGGGTCCGGGGCGTGCGCGCGGTCGTACCACTTGAGGACGTGGGTGGCGCCGTGCTCGTCCTCGACCCGGAAGACGGCGGCCTGTTCGGGCCGTTCGGCGCGGCGGAGCACGGCCCGCAGCCGGAACCGGGCGCGCAGGGAGGCCGGCAACTGCCCGGTGTCGGCCCGGGGCGCGGTTGCGGGGCCGCCGGTGCGGGGCTGCCCGGCCCGGGTGTCCTCGGTGGGCGGCGCGGCTCCGGGCGGCCGTGGGTCGCGGGCCTCGAACTCGGTGGGCGGCGCGGCTCCGGGGGTGGGGTGACCGGCTTCGTACTCGGTGGGCGGCGGCGGTTCCGGTGGGAGGGTCACTTCAGTCACCTCGTGCGCGGGTGGACGGAGTCGGCGGCGGGGGCGGGTGCAGGGCCAGGGGCGGGTGTCGGTGGCCGGGGTCGGGAGCCGGGGCCGGGGGAGTGGAACGGAGCGGAACGGGCGCTTCGGCCGCCCTTTCCGGGCGGCGGCGGGAATTCCCGGACCCGCGTGCGGGGAATTCGCCGGTCCGGTTCGGCGGACCCGGCCGGAATCCGCGCGGAACCGGCCGCGCGGGCCGTGCCGTGCGTCGGCGCGCGGAATCGCGGCAAAGGCGGCGCCGGCAGCGAGGGTTCGACGGCTCGGACGGTATTGATCGTGCCGGCCCCATCGATGAAACCAACGACGTCAACGACGTCAACGACGTCAACGACCTCAACGTCAACGACCTCAACGACCTCAACGACATGGACGACACCGACGGCGCCGAATTCGGCCGCTTCGGCCGCGAAACCCCCGTACCCCTCCTTGTGCCGCCGCGATCGTAGCGAAGCCCCGGCGACGGCGGGAGGGATTTCCCTTTTCCGCCGTGTCCGGGGGGTGTTCGGCCCGCTGTGCCCCGGGTGCCGGATGTGCGGAAACCGTCGACCGGAGTACGGCCGCTCGCTACCGTGGTGGCCATGAGTCAGGAGCGGTTGCCGCACTCTCTGCCCGCTTATGATCAACTTCTGGAGGAGCTGCGGAATCTGCGCAGGCCCGGCCTGGCCGGTCTGCGCGGAACGGAGTATCCGGCGCTGCGCTCCGCCGCCCTCGCCGGTGGTTTCGGCGACGGCCCGGACGACCTCCCGGCGGGCATCGAGGCCCTGCTCAAGGAGGCCGTGCGACGGCTCGGGGCGGGGGATCTGCTCGGGCGGGCCGCGGCCCACACCTTCGGTCTGCTCCCGGACCGCCGGGGTGCCCCCGCGTCCGAGCGCCGCAAGATGGCGGCGGCGGTGTACGGGGTGACTCCCGAGCGCTTCCGCAAACACCAGGAGCCCCAGGTGGTGCAGCAGTTGGCGGAGGCGGTGCTGACCGTGCTGAGGGAACCGGCGCGCACCGTCGGCGTGGGCGCGGGCACGGCGGCTGCCGAGACCGGGCCCGGCGCCGGGGCGGGGACCGGGGGCGGGCTCGAACCCCCGCGGCAGCCCGCGGGCCGGGTCCCGGTCGGCGCCCACGCCGGCTTCACCCTCCATGTCTCGCCCATCGAACTGCTGCGGGACATCGATGTGCTGGTCTCCTCCGAGAACATCTACCTGGAGATGTCCAAGACCTTCCGCCCCACGGTCTCCGGCTCGCTGCGGCTGGCCGCCGCCGTGCGCGACCCGGCGGGCGAGATAGTCGACGATGTCCTCGCCCGGGAGCTGGGCGAGTGGCTGCGCGCCCATGGCCGCCCCGGACTGCCGGTGCGGCCCGGGACGGTGGTGCCCACTTCGCCGGGAGCGCTGGCGGCCCGCGGGGTGCGGCGGATCTACCACGCGGCGGTGGCCACACCGTACGAGGACACCTACCGGGTCAGCCCGGAGAGCATCGCCCGCGCGGTGGGCGCCTGTTTCGCCCTCGCCCGGGAGGAGGACGCCGCGCTGGCGGCCGATGGCCGGGGCCCGGCCCTCGCCTCGCTCTGCTTTCCGCTGCTCGGGGCCGGGCGCGGTGGGCTGACCCCGCAGGTCAGCGCGGTCTGGCTGCGCTGGGCCATCCGCGACGAACTCGCCCGGGACCCCGGCCGTCAGGTGCATGTGGTGGTGCGCAACCGGAGCACGGCGGAGGCGCTGGGGGAGCTGTGAGAGCGGAGCGCGGGGGCGGCCCTGGCCCTTCTGCCCGCGCTGCCTGCCCTGTTCGCCCTGCCCGCGCTGTCCGCCGCACCCGCCGTGCTCGCCCTGCCGGGGGCGGCGCCCGGGTCGGCGGCGCGGCGGGCGGGGTGTCTCATGGCCGCCAGCTGGGCCCGTCGAGCCCCATCCCCAAGTCCCTGAGCCGCCTTTCCAGCGCGCGGAGTTCACCGCGCCGGGGCACCCCGTAGAGCCGTACATCGCCCTCCCCCTCGACCATGTGCACCTGGAGCCGGGAGCCGGTGTCGGTCCGGTGCAGATGCGGCCCGTACCGTGCCCGTCCCAGCTCCGTCCGTGGCCGCATCCGCTGGTTCGCCGAGCCGCGCCACACCAGCGCGGTCGGCTCGGCCGTCCGGAACCGGCCGGTCACCAGGCAGTCCGCGTGCCGGACCGCCGCCGTGCGCGCCTCGTCCGCCTCGGCCTCGCCGTCCTCGTACCCCGTGTAGAGGAGCAGGTCCGCCTCCCGGCCGGACGCGGAGGCGATCCGCGCGGCGCCCGCGAGCAGGGCCGCCACGGCGGCGGGCTGGTCCAGGGGCTCCCCGCCGCTGACGGTGAGCCCGTCCGCCCCGGCGGCCAGGGCCGCGCGCCAGAGCGCCAGCAGGGACGGGACCGTACGGGCGAGGCCGCCGTGCGGGTCCCAGGTGTGCCGGGACATGCAGCCGGGGCAGCCGAGGCCGCAGCCCTGGACCCAGACGCAGAGCCGCTTCCCCGGCCCCAGCGTCCACACCGGGAAGTGCGTCCCGGAGACCCGCAGCACCGGCCCGTCCTCCGCCGCCTCGTCCTCCACCGGCCCGTCCTCCACCGCCCCGGCCCCCGCCCGGCCCTCCTCCGTACCGTCCGCCCGCCCGTCCCCGGGCCGCCGTCCCTCGTCCGGCCCGGCACCGGCACCGGCATCGGCACCGGCACCGGCATCGGCACCGGCATCGGCATCGGCACCGGCACCGGCATCGGCACCGGCACCGGCACCCGTTCGGGACGCGCTCCCGGGGGCCGTGGACGGGTCCGCTGACAGGCCCGAGGACCCGGTGGTGCCGGCCATCCGCCCCACTCCCTTTCTCTCCCCTGAGGCATTTCAGTATGGCCCGCTGGAGACGGCCCCCGAGGGCGTTCTCCGGTCGGCTTCCGGGCGACTTCGGGAACGGTCGCCGAATTGGGCGTTCTCGGGTACGGAAGCGGGAAACCTCCGCTACGCTCCTGCCAGTTATCGCCTTCAACCACCCGGGGTGCCGCGCTCGACGGAGCCGGCCCGATCCGTATCCGGACCGGCTCCGATCCGTATCCGGACCCCGCGTCGATCCGCATCTCCGATCCGTATCCGATCCGAACTACCGTTCGCGGTCCCGTGGGGGCGGTACCGCGAGCCGGCCGTAAAGGGCCGTATTCGGCATGCGTGAGCACGATGAATTGCACCTCTGTCCGGCGCGGAATTCGCGCTGTGGGAAATCGGGGGAAAGACATCCATGATCAGAGCCGACAGTGTCAACGCGGTGGCCCGCCGGGGCCGGCTCGGCCGCACCACACGAACCGTGGCCGGATGGCGTGGCCGGCGGGACGGCGCCCGGGGTGTCCCCCGCGTCCCGCTCACCCCGGCCGACGGGCCGCCCGCCGGACCGGCCGACACCGACCTCCTGCTGGTCACGCCCTATGTCACCGAGGTACGGGAGACCGCTCGCCGCACCACGGAACAGATGCGCTCCGCCCTGATCCTGCGCAAGCGGGAGCTGATCGCCCGGCTGCGCTCCGAGTCGGTGCGGGTCGTCAACCAGTACGACATCCGGGCCGAGCCGCTGCCCGCCGCGCTGGCCCGCTACGGCCACTGGGTGGGCGAGTGGCGCACCAGCACCGACCTCTGCCGCTCCCGCGCCCAGGCGGTGATCGACCGCTCCAATCAGCAACTCGCCTGCTACTGGGAGGCCGTGTGGATCACCCACCCCCAGCTCTCCCGGCTCGGCCGGCGCCCGAGCGCCGACTGGCTGCCCGGCCGCACGGCGCTGGACGACAGCTGGCGGCGGCCGGAGATCTGGCTCCTCGACGACGACGAGACCGACTCCACGGCGACCTCGCGGGCGCTGCGCATTCTCGACCGGCAGATGCCCGGCAGCGCCGGGAGGAGGACCACCCGATGACCCCGACCCCGACCCGGACCCCCACCGCAACCCCGCCCCCGCCCCGGACCCGCGCCCGGCGCTCGCTCCCCCTGGCCCTGCTGCTCGCCCTCGCCACCACCGCGACCGCCTCCTGCGGGTTCAACGACGAACCGGAGCGCTGGAGCCAGGCCTGCGGGGTGGTGGTCGACGGCTCGGGCTCGGCCGCCGCCACCAAGGACGGCTTCGACGCCAAGGCCAAACTGGACGCGAAACTCGCGGGGTTCCTCGCCGACAACAAGTGCCGCAGGACGGCCTTCGCCCCGATCACCCGGGTCTCCCAGGCGTCCAAGTGCCAGGTCGGCGAGGTCGATCTCGACCCGGACCTGCCCGGCACCGCGGACCGCGACCGCACCCGCACCGCGCTGCGGGCCGCCGCGGTCGCCGGTGCGCGGAAGCTGCTGGCCTGCGCGCAGAAGGAGGAGCCCGGCTCGGACGTCATCGGCGGGCTCTCCCGTATCGCGCTCTCCAGGCCGGACCGGGGGGACACCTCCTTCGAGGTGCTGGTGGTCAGCGACTTCCAGCAGAACGACCCCGAGTTCCGGATGGGGAGGCAGGATCTGTCCACCGCCGCGAAGCGCGAGGCGGTCATCGACGACCTGCTCTCCTCGCACGACATCCCGAAGCTCGACGGCGCGGACATCCACCCCGTCGGGTACGGCATGAAGTTCGACACCAAGTCCTCGCGGTACCGCCAGTTCGACGCCTTCTGGACGGAACTCCTGGAGGGGAGGATCAAGGCCCGTGTCCACACCACTTACCGGTAGGGACGAACGCCCCCGCCGGCTCCGGCCGCGGCGCGGCCGGCCCGCCGACGACCGGGCCCGGCGCGGCCGGCCGGACCCCCGGCTCTTCCCGGACGGCTCGCTGCCCCAGCCGGAGCCCATCGAACCCGCCCTCATCCGGGGCAAGGACACCGAGTGGCTGAGGCGCGGGGCCCGTGAGCACGGCGCCAGGGCGGCGAAGGCCGGGGTCTACGACCCCTGGGTGCTCAGCGGCCCCGAGCCGGTCCCGTACTTCGCCGAGCTGGCGAGCGCGCGGGACCGGGTGCGGCAGCAGCTCACCGTCGAGGCGGCCCGCGCCGAGGAGAGCGCGGCGCTGGAGGCGGGCAGGGTGCGGGCGGCCCTCACCGCCGCCGAAGCGCGGCTCCGGCGCGCGGACGACCGGCGGACGCTGCTGGAGTCCCAGCGGGACCGGGCCACGGCCCAGCTGGACCGGCTCGCCCAGCGGGCCGACCGCTGGCACGCCTTCCGCGACCGGGTGGTGGGCCGGTTCGACCCGCGCGGGACCCGCGCCGGGCTGCCGTCCGATCGGGACGACCCGGAACCGCGCCCCGGCGACGACCGGGAGCCGGCCGCCGGCCACCCGCGCTGGTACGCCCTCTCCGACACCCCGCCCACGGCCCCGGCGGACACCCCGGACCCGCTCCCCGCCCCCGCCGCCGACCCGGCGGCCCGGGCCGCCTGGGAGGGCGCCACCGCCCGCCCCGGCATGCCCGTCTGGGGCCGGCTCGCCCTGCTCGCCCTGCTGGCGCTGGTGGAGATCCCGGTCTACTACGCCGTCTTCACCGAACTCCACGGCACCGGCGACACCGCCGCCGGGCTCACGGTCAGCCTCACCCTCGCCGTGTCCACGGTGATGATCCTCGGCCCGCACTTCGCGGGCCGGATTCTCCGGCGGCGCTCCGCCACCGGCGCGATCCGGCTGGCCGCCCTGCCCGCCCTGGCGGCCCTCGTGGCCTGGGGGTACGGCGCGTGGACGCTCGGCGACATGAGGGCGCGGCTGGTCTTCCGGGAGGAGCCGCCACTCCAGCTCTCCCCCGATGTGGAGCCGATTCCGCAGGTCAGCCTGATCGACTCGCTGAATCTCTCCCCCGACACCGTCTCGCTGATGTTCGTCGCCCTGCTGCTGCTCTCCGGCGGTGTCGCCCTGCTGCTCGGGCTCGGCGACGAGCACCCCCATCTGGGCTCCTACCGGAGCGCGGTCGAAGCCCTGCGCGCCCTGGACGAGCGGATCGAGGAGGAGCAGGCCGGCGCCGAGCGCGCCCGACAGGCCGAGGCGGCCCTCGACATCCGTACGGCCGCCCGGCGCAACGCCCACGACGCCCGGCTCGACGCCGTCGGCCACCTCTACGAGGCGGCGGCCCAGGCCTATCTCGACGGCCTGTCCGGCGCCTCGTCCGACCCCGCGGTGACGGAGGCCGCCATGCGTCTCTCGCGCCGCCGCCCGCTGCTCCCGGCCTGACTCCTCCCCGCAGGCCCTGAGGGAGAGGCCCCGGCCGCCCCCGGTACCGCGCTGAACAGGGGGGCGGCCGCGGGGTGGGCGGGGCGGCGATTCCTCATCGCGCCGGGAAGCGGGCGGTACCGCCCGCTCCCCGAGAGCGAACAGCTCGCCTCCGTGCCCGCCGGCATCCGCGCCGCGACCGGGCACGACGGAGCCGGGCAGAGCCGCCGGAAGCTCCGGCGCCGGCCGGTGGCCGAGCGGGATCTCACCGAGCCCCGGTGCGCGCCGCAGTGCGGGAGCGGTGCGTACGGGAGCTGACGGACGGCACCGAGGGGCTGGTGGCCCGCGCGCCCGGCTCGGTCGTCGCGTACGAGGCACGGTGCGCGCACCCCGGCCGGCCCCCGCTGACCCCAGTCACGCCGGGCCCGCCACCGGACGTGCGGAATCCGGTCTTCGGCCGGCTCGTACCGCCCCGGCCGGGAAGCGCGGCCGGTGGCCGGAGCCGGTCGGGCGCCGGATCGGCATCGCCGACCGGACGGATCTGGTGGCACCGGCGAAGACGCCGGCGCCGCTGTTCGACGGGCGCGTCGAGGACGTCCTCGTCCACGACGGCGCCGGGGCGCACGGCCTCCGCCCGCATCTCACCGCGCGGGAGACCGGGCAGGCCGTCGCCGGAGCGCCGCGGGGCTGACGGGCCTCACCCGCCGCCGCGCCCCGCGCCCCACGGGTCAGGTCGCGCTGTCCTCGAAGCGCGCGTCCAGCACCGCGTCCAGCTCCGCCGCCCAGGTCTTCAGATCGGCCCGGGTCGGTGCCTCGACATCGTTCTGGAACCAGCGCTGGGTCGAGGTGTAGACCGTGACGCTGAACCGGCGGCCGAAGCGCGGGGTGTCGAACTCCACCGCCTTGATCTCGTCCCAGCCGAAGCCGGCCTCCTCCGTGTCCAGCCGGAAGGTGACGCCCGCGCCGTCCGCGACGATCGCGCCGCGCCGGTCGGAGACCTCGAAGACGGGCCCCTCGTCGGGCGCGCCGCCCTCGCCGCTCCCGTCGGCGTCCTCGGACTCCCGGGGCTTCCCGGACTCCCCGGACTCCTCGGGCGCCGCCTCCTCGGGCGGGGCGTTCTCGGGCACGGCATCGGATACGGCGTCCTCCCGGACACCGTCCGGCGGCGGCGCCCCGGTCTCCGGCTCCGGGGTCTCCCCGGTGTCCGCGCCGGCCCCGGCGGGGCGCGCGGGCATGAGCCCGGGGATGTACGCCGGGTCGACTCCGGCCGCGTGCGTCGGCGGGATTTTCGGTCCTATGTGCTTCTGCTCCACGGCAGGAGTATGGCGGACAAAACTGTGCCGGCAACCGCCGGGCCGCCAGGAGGGCGGGACTTCGGGGGGAAACGCCCCCCGTTCGGCAGCTTGTCCCCACTGTCCCGCGGCCCTCCCGCCGGGGCGGCGGCCTCAGATCGCGTACTTCCAGGACGTGAGCATATGGGCGCCGTACCAGCTCCCGAAGAGCGTCGCCGCGGTGAGCGAGACCACGACCGTACGGGTGCCGGCCCGCGCCAGCGCCTGCGCCAGGGGCACCAGGAAGAGCACGGCGGGGATCAGCAGCCGCAGCTTGGAGTGGTAGTAGTTGCTCTGCCCCAGGGTCAGGACGAGCACGGTGGTGCCGTAGACCAGCAGCGGCGGCCAGACACCGCGCCGCCAGGTGACGGCCGTGGCGCAGACCGCGAGGACGAGGAGGACGGCGGTGCTCAACGGCACCCAGTCGTCGCTCCGGAGGAAGGTCCCGCGCAGAAAGTCCACGAAGGCGGCGCCGTTGTCCCAGTGGGTGCCCCACCCCGCCTCCTGGATCACGAACCAGGCGTTGAGCTGCCCGGAGCGCTCCCCGACCCAGGCCAGATAGACGGGGGTGCCGGCGCAGGCCAGCACGACCGCGGCGATCGGGCGCCAGGCGAGATCGCGCCGGCGCCGCAGCTCCAGGAGGGCGGCCAGCGCCAGGGCGAGGGCCAGGGCGAGCGCGGCGGGCCGGGTGAGCCCGGTGAGGAAGGCGAGGACACCGGCGAGAAGCCAGCGCCGGCGGTGGGCGGCGAGCAGCGCCCCCGCCGCGAGCGCGAGGAACAGCGCCTCGCTGTACGCCATGAGGAAGGTCAGCGCCATCGGCTGCGCCCCCGCCAGCAGCACGATGCCGATCGTGGCGGTACGGGGCCCGTACAGCAGGGCCAGCAGACGGTGCACGGCGATGAGCGCGCCCAGCAGCGAGAGGTGTGCCACGACGATGGCGGCGATGCCGGTCTCCAGGCCGGTCAGTTGGTGCACGGACCGGGTGAGCAGCGGATAGAGCGGGAAGAACGCGAGGTTGTTGCCGGTCGGCTCGCCCGTCTCGGAGCGGGTGAGGCCCTGGGGGTAGCCGTCCTCGGCTATGGATATGTAGAGGTGTCCGTCCCAGGCCTGGAGCCGCTCCCGCAGCGGCGGACCGCCCGGACCGCCCATCAGGGCGAGGATCACCAGATGGATCGTGGTGCTCACGGCGTGGACCGCCAGCGCCGTGCCCGCCGTGCGGGCGAGGACATCCCACCGCCGGGCGGGGAAGCCCGCACGGGAACCCGCGAGGAAACGCGCGCCCGTCCGCTTCCGGGTACGGGGGACGGAGACGGCGGCCGGGGGCGGACGGAGGTCGGTCTGTGTGTGGTTGGCCATCGGCTCCTCGCAAGGTCAGTATCTGATGGCCTTACGCCCGGGGCCGGGGCCGGGGTTGACCGAGTGAGAGATGTGTCACTGTGGCCCGCCCCTGCTCGGAGGGGGCCTCCAGGCCGTCTCTTTCGGATCGTGCCGGGCTCGCGAGCCCTGGCACCGCGCCCCGCCGCGTTGTCGTCGGTCGCCGGCGCTCCGCGTGGGCTCCCTCCTCCGCCTCCCGATCCACGGCACCGGACCCCGCTCACCGATCCGGCCCGATCCGAAAGAAACTCCCTAGGGCAGCGGGCCGCGCTCGGGGACGGCCGGCTCGCCCGGCCCGGTGGTGACCGGGCCCGTCGCGTCCGGGAGGGCCGGGGCTCCGGCGTCCCCCCGGGCGATCGCGTTGACCCCGACC